>JAJECZ010000372.1 GCA_022821735.1 Alphaproteobacteria bacterium
GCCGTTCCGTCACCGCGACCGCCGCCGCCAGGCCGAGAAGGCAGAGGGCCGCGGTCCGGATGTCGAACACGGCGATCACGACGATCATCGTCACGCCGAGCCCGCCCCCGAGGACGACCGCGATCGCCGCCTCGAGGGTCAGCAGCCTGGACCGCAGCATGCCGATCACGATGAACGTCAACCCCGACAGGCTCCATGTCGTCCTGCCGGCACCGCCGTCAAGGGGCCTGACGTCCACCGGCGAACGATAGTACGCCACCCGCGGCCCGCGAGGCGGGGGTCCCGGGTTCCCGGCCGGGAGCCGCATCCTGAAGATGAACGGACCGCCGACGATCCATCCGACCGCAGTCAGCGCCCGGATCCCCAGGGCAGGGCCGCCGCGAAGACGAACGCGAGCAGGACGATGACGGTCAGGATCGCTCCCATGCGAAGGGTCTCGATGCTCCTGTAGATCGTGGCGTCCATGCGCTTCATCTCGCGCTCCAGGGCATCCTGACGGCGGCTGACATAAAGGATGCCTTCCTGGATTTCCTCCAGCTTGCGTTCGATGGCGTCCAGCGCCAGGTCTTTCGCCTCGCTCACGGTTGCGGAACCCGCCCGGCGCCCAACGCCCGGTCTCCGCCATGCCTCGCCGGCGAATCGCCCCGCGCGGCATCGCCGTCCGAAGCGGCCAGGGCGAGCGGCATGCGCACGGCCGACGACATTCCGGGAAAAAGAAGCCGACGCCTCCGTTCCACCGCCTGCCTCCTTGCGTTCGTTGGGCTGTCCCGACCCGCGCGGGTTGCGCCGGTTTCTTCCGCCGCCCGGCGCGCGGCGGCGCGCACCGGGACAGGCGGGATTATCGGCAGTTTCCCATAGTGTGTACGTATTTATTCTGGGATATAATGTGGTTTTTGAGCGGCATAAGGTTCAGATTCCCTGATCGGACGCTTCTGGAGCCGGCTTCAGCGGCCCCGGTCCGCGATCCGCAGCCGCATTGAGAAAGGACGAGAGCTTGACCCCGCCCGACGGGCCGAACCCGGAAGCCGAGGCGCTGCGCGCGCGCCTCTCCGACTTGAGCGCGGCGATCCTGCGCATCGGCGCGAGCCCCGACATTCCCGGCGTGCTGCGCGAGGCGGTCGACGGCGCCCGGGCGCTCACCGGCGCGCGCTGCGGCGTCATCGCCACCCTCGGCGAGGACGGCCGGCCGCAGGACGTCGTCGCCTCCGGGTTCGCCGGGGAGGAGGAGGCCGTCGCCGCCCGGCTGGCCGGCGCGCAGCCGCTGTTCGAGGATCTTGGCGGGCGCGACGAACCGCTGCGCCTGCCCGACCTGCCGGATTACGCCCGCCCGCTCGGCCTGCCGTCCGACCCGGTTCCGTGCCGCGCCTTCATGGGGGCGCCGATGCGCCATCGCGGCGAGCGGGCCGGCATCGTCTTCCTCGCCGGGAAGGACGACGAAGCAGAGTTCACCGGCGAGGATGCGGAGCTGCTGGCGCTGCTCGCCTCCCAGGCCGCCGGCGCGATCGCCAATGCGCGGGCGCACCGCGCCGGGCGGCGCGCGCGGGCCGACCTGGAGGCGGTGGTCGAAACCGCGCCGGTGGGCGTGACGGTGTTCGACGGCAAGACCGCCGCCGCGGTCCTGATCAACCGCGAGGCGCGGCGCATCGTCGAGCCCCTGAACGACCCGGGCCGCACGGTGATGGAACTCTCGAAGACGGTGATCCCGCGCTATGCCGGCGGGCGAGAGGTCACGGTCGGGCAGCTCATCGAGCGCGGGGAGCTGCGCGCGGCGGAGATGGAGCTCGCGGTGCCCGACGGGAGGAGCGTGCGCGTCCTGCTCAACGCCACGCCGGTCCGCTCGGCGGACGGGGAGATCGAGTCGATGGTGGTGGCCATCCAGGACCTCGCCCCGTTCGAGGAGCTGGAGCGGCTCAGGGTGGAGTTCCTCGCCATGGTGAGCCACGAGCTGCGCACGCCGCTGACCTCGATCAAGGGGGCGACGGCGACGCTGCTCGACGCCACGCGCGCCCTCGACCGCGCGGAGCGCCGGCAGTTCCACCGCATCATCGCGATGCAGGCCGACCGCATGGAGCGCCTGGTCAGCGACCTGCTCGACGCCGGGCGCATCGAACACGGCACGCTGTCGGTCGAGCCCGAGCCCATGGAAGTGGCCGAGCTGGTGGAGCAGGCGCGCACCACATACCTCAGCGGCGGCGCCAGGCAGACCATGCGCATCGACCTGCCCGAGGACCTGCCGCCGGTGATGGCCGACGAGCGGCGTATCGTGCAGGTGCTCAACAACCTGTTCTCCAACGCCGCGCGGCACTCCCCGGAGGCCGCCTCCATCCATGTCGGGGCGGCGCGCGACGGCATGGAGGTCGCGGTCTCGGTCGCCGACGAGGGCCCGGGCATCCCGCCGGACCGGCTGCCGCACCTGTTCCGCAGATATGCCGACTTCAGCGGCCGCGACCGGGTGCGCGAGCCTGCCGGGTTCGGCCTCGGCCTGGTCATCTGCAGGGGGCTGGTGGAAGCGCATGGGGGCCGCATCCGGGCGGAGAGCGCCGGGTCCGGCGGCACGGGCACCCGCTTCACCTTCACGCTCCCGGTGGCCGGCGCGGGCGCCGGGGCGGCCTCGGGACCCGCCGCAAGCACGTCGCACACAACCCCCGAAAGCGGGGAGCCGCCGCCCGTGCTGGTGGTGGACGACGACCCGGAGACGCTGCGCCATGTCCGCGACACGCTCGCGGCGGAGGGTTACGCGCCGTTGGTCACGGGCGACCCGGAGGAGGTGGCCGGCCTCATCAGGACGAAGCGCCCGCACCTGGTCCTGCTCGACCTCATGCTGCCCGGCGCCGACGGCATCGAGCTGATGGAGCAAACCCCCGAACTCGCCGACCTGCCGGTGATCTTCATCTCCGGCTACGGCCGCGACGAGACCGTCGCGCGGGCGCTGGAGGCGGGCGCCGCCGACTATATCGTCAAGCCGTTCTCGCCGACCGAACTCGCGGCCAGGGTGCGGGCGGCGCTGCGCCGGCGCGCCGAGCCCGTGCCGTTCGTGCTGGGAGACCTCGCGATCGACTACGAGCAGCGCCTCGTCAGCGTGGCCGGCAACCCGGTGCGGCTGACCGCCAAGGAGTACGAGCTGCTGCGGGTCCTCTCGGTGAACGCGGGAAGGGTCGTGACGTTCGCGACGCTGCTTCGCCAGGTGTGGGAGAACGGGGGCGACGGCGCCGTCGAGCCCGTGCGCGACTTCGTCAAGAAGCTCCGCGGCAAGCTTGGCGACGACGCCGCGAACCCCCGCTACGTCGCCAACGTGCGCGGCGTCGGCTACCGGATGCCGAGACCCGGCGGCGAACAGGCGTGACCGGGACGCATCGGCAGCCCTTGCGAGGAGGCGGAGGTGAGCGTCAGGTCCCGCCGCGATGGAAGGGTGGCACGCCCGCGGCGCTTGCCACCATGTGCAGATCCGCCCCGAAAACCCTTGAAAGAATATCGAAATAGCCGTTGGCGATACGAACATAATATGGAATATCGGAAATAATCGGCTCCATGTTACGAGCACTACGCGGCGGAGTTCGATGAAACGCGTCCCCCGGCGGGCCGGATTGCTCAGCGGGGCGGAAGATCAGGCTCCCTGGACCGGACAGGGCCTGGATGTCCCGTTCGCCGTTCCCGCATTGCCGGGTACGGACGGCGGCCCCGGTCCGGCAACCGGCAGCGTGACATGGACAGCCGCGATGGCCGGCGTGAAGGCCGGCAGCTCCGGCCTCGGAACGGAAGTCACCGGTGACGCGGAAATGACCGCCGATCCCGGCGCGGCGTCCCTCGACCTCGCGTTCACCGATATCGCCGATACTTCCGATGTTCGCATCGACGACATCCGCCGGCAGGACGTTCCGATGCGGAGCCGGTCGTTCCAGGCCGCTGGGCTGGATGGGCGGTTCCACGGTCCGAACCGCAAAGGGGCTGGCGGCGTGTCGGAGCACAACCGGTTCGCGGGCGCGTTCTCATTGGCCCGGCAGCAGGAAGACAAGGAGTTCTACCGATGCACCCGGGAGGATCGATCGTGAAGAAATTTGCCTGCGCCGCACTGACGGCGGCAATGGCGACCCTCGCCACGCCAGCCGTCTCTCATGTGCCGAAGGACTGCATGCCCAGGCTGGCCGCCATGGCCGGGGCCGTACTGGCCAGGAACGAGCACCAGGAGACCGCCGGGACCGTAATCAGGTTCAAGACCGCGGAAGACTACCAGGCTGCCTCCAAGGCCGGGATTCTCGACAACCTGACCTACCTTGCCGAGTGGACCGCCAGGCTCATGGAACTCGACGACAGGGCCCGTGCGGCAGCCGACGCCTTCTCCCGATGCGTCGCCGGCCGAGAATGAATGGCCATGAGTGACGATCAGGATCCCGATGTCCTGGGTGCCGCGTTGAGGGAAACGCTGGCCGCCGCCCACAGTCCCGGGCCTTCCCAGGCGGCAGCCCAGACCCCGTTCCAGGCCTTCAAGACCGCGTTTGCCCGCACCTTCGGCATTTTCCTCGGGACGGCCAGCGGGCTCCTGACATTGGCGCTCGTCCTTTGGCTGTTGGCGGAAACGCTCGGCCTGAGCGGCCTGTTGATGGGACGGATGTGAAGCTGCCCGGGAGCGTGACGAGGCCGCCGCTCAAGCCCTGGAACCGTCATGACCATGGCCTGCGCCGCGCGGCAGTGGGCCGTGCGGCCCTCCATTTCCGAGCCGGGGCTGCGAACCCGGCGGCGGCGGACGCGGAGAGATTGCCGCCCGCACGAAGAGCGGTGGCTGCACGGTCCATCTCGCGCCAGGGCGCGACGGCGCCTAGCGCGTCGGGGCCAACAGCGGCGGAGCCGTCCGCTTCCCATCCCGGGTGGACATGACCGAATATCTGTATCGATAGGGGTTCCGGGGGAGGCCAGGCCGGCACACGGGGAAACCGACACAAAAGCAGGACGCTGATCCGGGAAATTCCGAAAACGAGAATGAGCGACAGGTTCACAGGCCGGTGAGCGTCAAATGCGCCGGCTGAAGGGCGAACGAGTCTTCCAGTGCACCTGACGACCAATGCTGTCCGCTGATGTAGTCTCCCGGCGTAGCGAGGTAGCGCCATGACAGACCGCAAACCGGATCCCGTGGCCGGGAAGACGGTGGGAGACCGGATCAGGCAGGCCGCCGCGACAGTCGGGGCGTCGGTCGAGTCGGCGGCGGATGCGGCAGCCACCACTGTCCCCGGCGGCGCTGCCCGCGCCGCCGGGGACCTCGCTGCCGCCCGGACCGTTGCCGCGGAAAAGGGTGGAGCCCTCGTCCGTTCAGGGGCGTCCGGCATTGCGGCCGGTATCGGCGTCGCCAATGAAACCCTGACCGGTTTCGCAGGGAATCTGGACTGGAGCGCCATCGACCCCACCCGATACCTCTATGCCGGCACCAGAGGCGTCGGCAGGGGCCTGGAGGAGGCCCGGCTCGTGTGGGAGTCCATACCGGAACAGCTGCGCGCTCTCGGCCCGGAGGAAGTGGCGAAGCGTCTCGACGGCTTCGACTGGAGCCATGTCGTCCCCCACAGCAAGGGAGGCGGCAACGAGGCGGCAAACGGGATATTCGAGATTGCCGGACTGAACCGGAGCCGGGGCGCGGAACAGATGACCGGGGCCGAGATCGAGGCGGCGGCCAGAGTCCTCTCGGAGGCGGCGTTTACCGCCGCGCTCGAGAAGGTGGCCTCGCGGGTATTCGTCGGCGCGGCGGTTGGCGCCGCCGTAGCCTGCGTGGTCTCGGGTCTGGAACACGGTCTCGCCTGTCAACGCGGCGAGATCACCCGGGAGGAAATGTATCGACGCCTGGGCTGTGCGGTGGCCGCGTCCGCAGGCGCCGGCGCGGCGATATCCGGCGTCATGGCCGTCGTCGCCCTGGCGTTCCCCGCGCTCATCCCCCTGGCGGCGCCCCTGATGATGCCGCTGGCGGTCCTGGGCTTCTGCGCCGTCGGCGGCAAGGTCGTCCGCCTCGGGAAGGGGTGGTATGAACTGTATCGGGAAGTCTCCGGCGCCGGGCTTCCCGACCTGCTCCCGGTCCGGAAGCTGCCTGAATGGTATGGCCGGCGCTGCTTTTGCGGGAACCTGCCGCGAACACGATCCCCGAACGATCGGGCCATTGACCTGGCGCGCATCTCTTTGGCTGTACGGATAGGACGTATCTGTCTGGCAGCAGGTCCCACGGCCTTCAGGCCCCGCTTCATCCGCTCCGGTCAGCGGGACCGGAAACGGCCGTCGGCGATCAGCAAGGGAAAATCGGCTCGACGCAGCGCGGGTCGTCGTTGTCGGCTTTGTTGACCAGCGTGCTCACGGGATGCGCACGCATTTCATCCGCTGGATACGGGCCGAGCGGAATGTCTTCGCCCGCGAGCCAGGGAACCCGGGCGTCCGGGGGCAGGATGACCGGCATGCGGGCGTGAACCGCCGCAACCGTCGCGTTGGCGGCGGTGGTGAGGATGGTGAAGGTCTCGACCGGCCCGCCGGGTTCCGGGCCGAAGAGCGACCCCGCCGGCGCCGGGCCCTCCGGTGCGGTCCAGCGTTCCCAGAGGCCGGCGAAGGCGAAGGGCGAGCCGTCGCGGAGGCTGAACAGCCAGGGCTGCCTGGTCCCGCCCCGACGCTGCCATTCGTAGAAGCCGTCGGCCGGGACCAGGCAGCGCCGGCGCCGGTAGGCGGCGCGGAAGGCGGGCTTCTCCGCCACCGTCTCGGACCGCGCGTTGATGAGCCTGTTGCCGATGGCCGTGTCCCTGGCCCAGGCGGGGACCAGCCCCCAGCGCAGCATGGAGAGGCGGCGTCCGGCGTCCGCGGCGCGAACAATGGCGACATCCTGGCCGGGAGCGACATTGTAGCGGGGCTGCAGGTTGAGGGGCGCGCCGATGAGGTCCATCAGCTCGTGCAACTCCGCCCATGAGAGGCGCTGGGTGAATCTGCCGCACATTCGGGGCCCGAATATCCGTACCGGCGGAAAGTCCTGCCCGGCGCCGCCCCGCGAACGCTGCCCCGGGCGCGCCTGAGGCAGGTTAGCATGCTTGGCCGGCGTGCGGCGGCAGGCTATATGTTGCTGGTATGTTCCATTCCGGGAGACGCATCATGCACAGGGAAGACAGCCGGCCGGCGCCGCGGGACGAGGTCCTCTTCGATATCGAGATGGCGCTCCGGAAAGGAGAGAAGCTCTGGCCGAAGCGCTACAGGCCCGGCGACCACAACCGCTTCGGGCTCATGGCCACGGCCATCCTCGAACATCTCGAACTCTGCGGCCTGCGGTTCTTTCGCAGACCGCCCCGGCCATGGCACAGCACGCATGGTCCCCGGGCCGGCGCCGGGACCGGGAAGGAAGGTGGATGAAAGACCGAATTCCGCGCCGAATCGGGTGGACTGGAACAGCCACCGGTCCGGGCAAGCGCGGTCATGCGGCCGGTCCCCAGCCACCGTCGAACGTCCACCGTCCCGGGGTGCGGCTGTCGCCGACGGCTGCAAGGGCGGCGGGCATGATGAAATCCCCGACTTCGCGAATGACGGTCTGCAGGTCGGGTTCGTCGATCAGTAGCGGGTCGCGGGCAAGAAAGGATCGCCACTGCTGAAGTTTCCGAGGATCCTCCGAAAATGCGGGCGTCAGGGGCGGGGGACGTTCGCGTGGAATGGCCGTTGCACGCGTTTCGAAAGTGGCCCGGACCGCGGCGGCGAGGGTCATGCCGTCGAACGTGAAGAGCCGTGACATCGCGAGGAGGTCGTAAAAGTCCTTCATGCGGCTGTTCGCGAGGTCGAGCGCAACGATGGCTTCGAACTTCTCCGCAGCCACGCTTTCCCGCGGGTATGCGTAGAGGGTGGGCGTCGGGTGATCGAGAAGGACGGGATAGTCGAGCTCCAGGGGCCCCGGGGGTTACGGCGTCTCCGAAGCTGACATCGATCTGGACCGGGATGATGGTGGCGCCGAGTTTGGCCGAGGTAAGGACCCGAAAGGCGCCATGGGTGCGATCCTCGCGGAACGGCGCCACGCGGATGTTCACGGCATCGAAGCGCAATCCGTCGTCCGCGACCGGCTGGGCGCAGACATCGCGAATTGCCTCCAGGAAGGACGCCGTCTCCCGGTCGGCGAGGGAAAGCAGGTCGAGATCGCGGGTCGTCCGGAACGGATCGTCGAGCCATGCGGCGTAGAGCATCGCGCCCTTGAGGACAAAGAACTTCCTGTGAGGCGAGACGCTGAGGCGAAAGAGAAACCGCTCAAGGGCGTATCGGGTGAGCATGCGCTGGAAATTGGCCTGTTGCGCCCTGGCGAGGTTTTGCAGCCGCCCGCTCACCGAAGCGGCGACATTTCCCGGTTCACGCGCCATCGGCGACCACCGTTTCGAGATAGGGCCGCAGAACGGACCAGATGCGGACCTGGCGGGCGTAGTCGACGATCCGCGCCGGTTTGGCCTTGCCGGACCTCACGACATTGTGGAGGCCTTCGAGCGCGACATCGAGACCGACCTGCTGCCTGAAGCGGAAGCAATCGACGACTGTCTTGGCCGGATCGAATACGGGCACGGACACGCCGTCGACGGTGTGGGCCTGCACGCCGACGGAATGGGCCCGCGGCCCGAACCGCACGACCCTGGTCGGCGGATGCTCGATCCTGGGCTTTCGCGCTCTGGAACCTATGGCGAGCCAGACCCGGCCCGGCATCTGGAGCGTGAGTTCGTGGAACTGAAGGGCGGAGACGAGGCAGATGACTCCTTTCGGAACCAGCTTTGCAACCTGGGCGAGATCGTGCGGCGCCGTGACTTCGGCATCGGCGAGTTGGTAGAGGCCGCGAGTGACGCGGATGAGGGTCCGGTCCCTGAGCATGCGCGTGAGCGTTTCCGGATGGATCCCGGCGTTTCTGAGCTCCATGCCGCGCATGGGGCCGCAGGCCTTGAGAAGAGCGGCAGCCCGATCCTTCTGTGCTGTTGCGGATGCAGGTGTCATGTGACCGAATGTTTGTCGATAGATCGTGTTGTTCGACATTCTGTCACATTGACGCGGGCTTGTACAGGGAATGGAGAGGCACATGGCTCGCACCGGGCCGAACCGCCAGAGTTGTGGCCGGCCGTTTGTCGTCAAGCGCTACGCTTCGAACCTTCAGAACCCCGCTGGATCAACAGCCTGTCGCGCCGGTCGGCGTCGAAACCAGGCGCCGGACAACGCCCCGACGGGTTGTTCATTTGCAACGACGGCGCTCAACAAACTCCTCCGGCTATCGCAGACAGCGCCCGGGCAGCGGCTGCATTGAGGCGCTCCAGCGGCACGCTGCCGTCCCTTATTGGCGCCAGGCCTCTCCTGCCCTGGTAGCCGTAGTCCTCCATTTCAAGATCCCAGTCGTCCTGAGACAGGAGACCGGCGGCAATGTCTTCGTCGTTCTCATTTCCGAACCAGAGAATGAGATGCGCTTCGCTAAGGCCCAGACTGACACCGAGACCGACTATGGATTCTCCTTTCGTGTAGGCTCGGCCGAACACGCCATCCCGGAAAAGGGACACAGCGTCGAAGCCAAGGCCGTACCATGGCGCTACTTTGCTGATTGACCAAGCTTCCAGGTCCTCGCCGGTCCCGGCCTCATCGATGGCCTTTCCCCAGACCGCGTCCCAGAGGCCCTGTAGTGCCGACGCATAGTCGCAACGCACCTGATGGGCGGCGAGAACGGCCGCATGAAAGTCGGGAAGCTGCTCCCAGTCCAGCGTTTCGGGAACTTCCAGCGACTTGCTGTCGAGTATGTGGTCGACCGCCGTCCTGACGGCCGGTTCGTCGACATAGGAGGAATAGCTTTCGGGCAGGGCGAAGGACATCATTGTCGTCTCCCAAGGATGAGGAAAAAGGATGGATGGCGCGGGCTCCTAGCCGGCGCGGTCCCACAGGGTGCGGCGAAACTGGCGGAACGTCTCGTCGTCATGTTGCGGTTCCAGAAACCGGTCGTAGGCGAGAAGCAGCGCGCGCCATGACTTCCAGCGCCAGTCCCTGTTCCTTGCAAGCGCCCGGTCGTCGCTTTTCCGGTAGCCCGACGATACGACGAACAGGAGCGGAGACTCCGGTTCGCCGACATGCTCGGCTCGTCTGTATTGCCTTTCGACCCTGAGCAGATGACGGCGATACGCCGGCAACTGGCCTGCAGTGACGCCATGACCGAACTTTGCCTCGATCGCTGCGGCCCGGTCGAACCCCTCCCCGTCCTGCCACTCGATGAGCAGGTCAATGCGTTGCCGCGTACCGGCTACAGGCGCTTCCGCTGTCGCCCGGGCTATTCCGAGACCACCCTCCGTTCCTTCAGGATGACCGCCGAGCGCGGTCAGCAGGGCCCGGATCCGTCCCCCTCTCGTGACGCGGTCTTCGGAATGCAGAAAGTGGGCGATTGCCTTCGTGACCTGGGGCTCCGTCAGCCATACCCGGGTCACCCATCCAAGTGGCGCGGCGTGAAAGAAATGGTGGACATCACGGAACCCGAAGACACATGCCATCGCCTGGCGCGCCCGCCGCCAGTCGGGCAACTGCCGCGCGCGCAGCAGGCGTTCCTGGACGGCACGAAAGAGTGCGCCGGAAAGCGTTCCCGAGAACCGGCGCAACGCATCCCGCCCCGGCGGCCAGTCCGGCGGCGCGAAACCCGGTTCCCCGCGTCGCAAGGCATATGCGACGGGGCCGGCCAGCCGGTCGCCGTGCCGTTGCAGGGGGCTTGGATCGAAAGGTTCGGGAGGGCGCAACCCCAGTTGCCAATCCTCTACAGTGTTGCAGTCCAGAGTGCAGTCCTCCTGCTCCATCTGCCCTTCTCGCCGAGCGACGACGACGGCGTCAAGCGCCGTCGGGTCCCCTTTTCCTGCATGCCGGTCTCCCGGTCCGTCTCTTCGCGCTCCGGGACGGCGACGGGTTCGTGGCGACACGCGTCGAGCCCGTCCGCGAGCCGGGGCCGGCGAAGCTCAGGATCCCTCTCCACGGATCCCGAGTTCCCGCCCTGCACCGCACCGGTCTCCGATGGAGCGTTGTCGTTGGCGCTCTCGCTCCGCGTTGCATAGAGACTGCCCTCGAAGCCCGAGTTGCCCGGCAGGTCGAAGATCAACGGCGAGCCGAGACACCAGCGGTGCCCGGTGTCCGTAGGGCCCGAACCCGATATCGGGCGTGCCCGTGAACGCACGGACGAACACAGGGAGCCCGTAACCGAGCTTGGCCTCGGGACGGCTCGCCGCATGGAAGCCATCCCCGCCGTGTTCGTTGCCGGCCACCCGATCAGCCTCTCACCCCGACAGCGCCGGGACCCCGGATCTCCGCCCCCGCTGCACCGCACGCGCAGAACAGCCGGGACTATCGGTCGTGATGATGGGACATTCTTGATAGTATGTGCGTATTCATTTGAAGCGATTACGTAGTTTCTGAGCGGCATTCGGGCAGGGTCGTAACCGGACGGATTCGAGAGCCGAACTCGGTGGCCTCAAGGCGGCCCCGGCTCGCGCTTCGGGCCCGCATCCGCGGCGGACTGGATGTTGGGCCTATCCGACGAGCCGAACCCGGAAGGCGAGGCGTGGCGTGAGCGCCTCTCCGGCCTGGGCGCGGCCATTTTGCGCGTCAGCACAGGCCCCGACATTTCCGCCGTGCCGCGCGAGATGGTCGACGGTGCCCGGGCGCTCACCGCGGCGTCATGGCCGCCTTCGGCAAGGACGGCCGCAGGACGTCGTCACGCCCAGCTTCATTGCCGAAGAGGAGCCGGCCGTCGCCAGCCGGCCGAGCGTGTCCCGCCCGGACGACGAGACCCCAAACCACGCCTGCCGAATGTGCGCCATAGCCTCGTCCGTCGGCTTCTCTGACGCCAGTCCGCCCTCGCCGATATCGACGCCGTCGAGCCGGCGGCTGTGCGCGGAGCGCCGCGCCGCCGCCGACCGACATCTCCGCCTCGCGCTCGCAGATCCGGCAGACTGTGACACCGTCCCTGTCCGGTCAGATCCACTCGCCGGTCACGGAGAGCCGCGCCGCGCCGCTGCGGTGCTCGACGATCCAGCCGACCGGCTCATGGTCCGTGTCCACGAGCGGACAGGCGCGGGCGTCGCCGATCCTGTCAGCCGCGGTTTCGGCCGCCGGGAGGGTCTCGAACAGTTTCACGCGCTCAACCCGGATCTTCTGCTGCATGGGGTCTGTCTCCATATTCTCGGTTTGGCAAAACGCCCTTGCGACAGGCCCGGCTGCCCGCAGGCAGACCTGTTCCCCGGATGGCCTGTCAACGAATGAACGAATGGCTGGCCCGCGCCCGGCACCGCCGGTGGTGCGGGGCGGCAGGCAAGGCGCGCGGGTCACCCGGACTGCGGCCCGGCCGCCTCGACCCGGTCCAGCATTTCGAGGATCACGGGCTCCAGCGAGGCATCGTAGATCTCGCTGACGACCCGGAGGTAATCGGAGAATTCCTCCGGCGGCACCACGGCCCCGGGATAGTCGCGCCGGAGTTCGCCGTGCAGGCGCTTTTCGGCCACCAGCGCGGCCCGGCCCGTCTCCATTGGCACGATGCGCAGGATGCCGGCCTCCACATGGTCGGGCAGGCCCAGCTGGTGGCGCATGCGGGAGTCCGGGTCCCGGCTCATGCCGAGCTTCAGCACCGGAGAGCGGTCGGGGGCAGCGAAACGCATCAGGTAGAGCGCGCTCGGCTTGGCAGACCAGACATCGCCGCACGTCCCGCACGCGAACCGGCCGGTCTGCATGTTGACGCGCGCGATGCGCTGCGTTGCCCCGCAGCCGTCCTCGTGGACGTAGAGGCGGTAATTCGGCTCGCCGTCCGGGTCGGGTCCGACGAGCCGCCAGCCGCGGGCGCACGCCTCCTCTTCCTCACGGGCGCGGTGGCAGATCTCGCAGCGCACTCCGGTCGTGCCGTCGATGGCCCGTTTGATGAGCTCGAACTGGCGCCGGATTTCGTGGCCGCAGTCGGTCACCCGGTAGCGGCCGTAATGCGGATCGTCCGGGTCCCGGCCGAGATAGACCAGGCCGACCGACTGCGCCTCCTCCTGGCGCTTCCGGAACTGGCAGCCCTTGCAGACAGGCCGACACTTGTTGAGCGTGAAGGCGCGCGCCAGATTCAGCGTTCCACAGACCTGGCATTCGAGCGCAACGTGGTAGCGGTCGATCACGCGGGCCGCCAGGCGATAGCCTTTCTCAAGGGCTGCGCAGACCCAGGTCCCGGGCAGCGGGGCGTCATGGACCGGGTAGTCGGTATCGCCGATACGGAGCGTATCGGAAGTCAGGCGGGACATGGGTGTCATCCTCCTTCGTGCGGGATCCGGCCCACCCGCGCTTGCGGCGCGCTGGGGACCTGCCCGTCATTGCTGGATGGCGGCGCGGCGCGGGTCAGCGCGGCGCCGGGGAATCAGGGATGCGAAGCTGCCGTAATGGCGTCCGGCGGTCCGGACGGGCGCGCATGGCAAGCGGCCGTGCCGGGTGTTCCGCGCGCCATGACCGCCGGAAGCGGCCAGGCGGCCCGCGCAGGGCCGCGGCGCGAGCCCCGATCGCCGGCATCGCCGCCGTCGATGCAATGCGCGAGCCCCGCAGGGAGGCCGTGCGGAAACCGCTTCGCGCCGGTCGATACGGGTGGGTCGGACAAGGTGGCAGCCGGCGCGAGCGCCGTGCTAGCGTCATCGATAGCCATGTGATCTCTCCGATAGATCCTGTGGTCAGGACGGCGCAAGAAGGTCAGAGTTCTTGCGTCGTCCGCCTTAGTATTATATAGCTGACGATATCGATTACAATCCCTGAAGAGGAAAAATCTTCTTGGGCAGACCGCCGAGAGACACCCAAGGCGTATTTGTTCGCCTTCCAAGGCCGATGATCGAGGCGCTGGACAGGCTGCGTGAGGAAAAGCCGGAGCAGCCCACCAGACCCGACATGATCCGGCGCATCGTCTCGGAATGGCTCGAGGAAAACGACAGGAGCGGACAAGGCCCCCGCGCCTGAGCAGCGCGCCGCCGGTTGTCGGCCGCGACGGCTGCGCCATCGAGTTCGGAAAGCGCTTTTCCGAAGGCCGAGGAGCCGCTCGGCGGCGGGAGCTCGACGCTCTGCCGGAGTCCGATTGCGGAAGGCCGGAAGCGGGTCCCGGTCTCATCCGGGCGGCAGCGATGACCGGGCGGTTGTAAACAAATTCCGGATTTCGTTTACAACGGAAATACCGATTGTTTCGGCAATCGGTTTGGCATAGGTTCCGCGCCCGTGAAAGACAAGGTCAGCTGATGACGGTCCGGCAGGCGAAAGCGCCCGGGAGACCGTCCGCCCCCTCCTGACGTCGTAGAATTGCTCCGGACGAGGTGTGACGGACCCCGACGGAGCGGACCCGGCGAGACAGCCGGGAACCCGTTATGCGAACCCTTCTTTCCCGCTCCGGCGAGCGCGCCGGGGCCGACTCCGGGTCGCGGTCCGGGAGCCCAATTCCGTCCGGCGGCCAGGATCACGGCCACCACACCGTCCGGCTGATCGACCTCCCCCAATACGACACCGACGCCGCCCCGATCGAGAAGCGCCTGACGGCGTTCCTGCTCGGGCGGCGCAAGCAGCGCCTGCTTCGGACCTATTTCCGCGATCTGCGGGAACGGGAGCAGGAGTTCGCGCCGGCGCCTCCTTTCGAATGGGAAGACTTCAGGGATATGCGCGAGGAGGCCGGGCTGAGGCGGTACGGGCTTGCTCCGGACGGTCTGGCGCGCGCCAAGCAACGGGCGCTAGCCCTGGTGGAGCGCCGGCGCAAGGCCAATGGCCTGGACCATCTCCGGCAGGAGGAACGCGACCGGCTGAAGGGTCTTTTGGGCGAGGTGCCGGCGGCGGTGATGCCCTCCGAGCACCGGGCCGACGAGATCGCGGCCTCGCTGCACGAGGAGATGCCGTGGATGGCCCCGGCGACGGAGGCGGCCTGGCATGCGCTCCGGCGCAGCGCGCGCCTCAGCGAGCCGGTGCGGGTCGGGCCGCTGGTCCTGACCGGCCCGCCCGGCGTCGGCAAGACCGCCTGGGCCCGGCGCCTCGCCGGGCAGCTCGCCGTCGCCTCCACCGTCATCGACGCCTCGCAGGGCCTCGCCAGCTTCTCGCTGACCGGCTCGGAACGGGGCTGGGCGAGCGCCCAGCCGGGTCGCCCGCTCGGGGCCATGATCGACAACCGCATCGCCAACCCGGTCGTCATAGTCGATGAAATTTGCAAGGCCAGCGGCCTGGTGTCGTCGAGCGGGGCGTCGGCGGCCTTCCTGCCGGCCCTGCTGGGCCTCCTGGAGCCCGAGAGCGCGCAGGACTGGCACTGCCCCTACTTCAAGGTGAAGGTCGACATGCGCCACCTGAGCTGGGTCATGCTGGCCAACACGCTCAGGACGGTGCCGGAGCCGGTGCTGAGCCGCGCGCGGGTGCTGCCGATCCCGGATGTGACGCTGGAGCAGCTTCAGGGCTTCGCCCGGGTCCGGGGCAAGGCGATGGCGCTGCCGGCCCCGGCGGTCGACGCGATCGTGGAGGCGGTCGGGCAGGCCGCCGACCGGCTGCCGCGCCGCCTCTCGCTGCGCGACATCAACCGCATGCTGGAGCGGGGCCAGGAACTCGCCGCGCTCCCAATCCTGCACTGAACCCCATCCGTGAACGGAGACGGACAATGATGAAACTGCCCGACGACCTTCTCTCGCCGGAGAGGCTCCCGCTCCCCGCGTTCCTCCCAACCGCACTGGCTCTGGCCGTCGCGAGCCTCGTCCCGCTCGGCCAGCATGTGCTGTGGTGCATCGAGCACCCGGAGAGCATGCAGCATATCCTCCTGCTGGTCGCCGGGCTGGCCATCCCGCCACTCGGTTGGGCCCACGGCATGTCGCTGCTGCCGGGTTTCGGCGGATGGCTGTAGGCCCGGCGGCAGGGTCCCCTGCATGCTGAATGAAGAAACCGCAGGGCCCGTAGCTCAATGGCAGAGCGACGGTCTTTTAAGCCGCAGGTTCCGAGTTCGAGTCCCGGCGGGCCCTCCACATCCAGACGACGACTTCAGCACGGAAATCCGGACCCTAGTCCCAGACGTGGAGGTCGTCTCCGGATCTGGTCGGGGGTAGGCTGTCCTGGCGGGCGACCGGGCGCCAGTGTTCAAGGAGGGATGCGTCGCCAGGACGGCAGGGATCAGGTCCGGCGCGGAGCATATCCTTCGCGCGCCCGGCAAATCCGCATTTTGTCATGTTATGCCAATACCGAGAAATTTACTGTGATTTTACAGTAGGTTAATCATTTCGGGGTCAAGTCCGTCTTCATAGCGCAAGCGGATTCAATCCAATTACCGGCGCTGCTTGTCGCTATCGGTTACGTCAACCTGTGACACCCAAGGTGGTCGACCGTCGCGGGCCGTCGCACAAAATCGTCGACCGACAGCTTGTGTCGGCATGAGGTGGTCTCGGCGCGACAGAGCACATCGTGTCATCCTTGCGGGGCCTATACTCCGTAAGAAAGCTGGACGGCTGCTCGGCACCTTGACCGCGAGCACACCGCAATCTGCGCTCATCTAGACGACACCGTCCTTTGCGACGTTGCCTCGCAGACGCCGGACGTCATCCGCTACCGATGAACTCGGCGGCTGCGCCGCCGCTGCCGCCGGAGGAGGCTAGCGAGACGGAGGCACCAACCGGATCACCCAAGCTCCTGAGCCCTTGACCGCCGGCTCCACCAGAAGAGCCGTAGGAATCCCCCTTGCTCAGGTCACGAGACAATGCGGTGGGCAAGACACAGCCAACGTCCGAAGGAAGATTCCCTCTTACGGCCCAGTCGTGGAAATCGCCTGATCCCGCCGCGACAGATGCGATGCACCTGGACACCCTGACGGACGAATCCACGCTCAAGCGGAGGGGTCTTCTCCCCCGCGACCCCAGGAGCACCGGGATCACCGTCGAGCACAGGACCATAGGAGCACCGGGAACACTACGATCCCGTGGCAATCCCTTGATTTCCGGCCATTATTTCCGACTACGCATTCCAATTCATATCTTAGATTGACACTATATTTTTCCGACCCATGTATCAAATCGATCTAATATAACCTCCGGCTGGAAAACCTATTTAGTATTAAGTCCTTGATTTACTGTATTTTTCCATTATGTTTTCCAGCAACGGACATTTGCAGCGGATGTGTCGGTTCCAAACGGCCTATTCCGGTGCTCGGCACGGAGCGGAGCGAAGCACGTGCGGGCAAGATTGTTCCGCAGGGCCGGGCGTCCACACCCCGGCCCGATCTTTCGGCCAAACGCCAAGAGGAGCAAGACATGGCGACGGAAAGCAAGAAACGCCTCAGCAAGATCGCCCGCCAGAAGCTGCGCATGCGCGATACGCTGTGGCCCGAACTTGACGAGGCGCGATTGTGGTCGCGCGAGCGGTCGGACGGCTGGCTCAGCATGCCACGGCCGATGCCGCTGCTCATGAAGGTCATGGACAGCCTGTCCAAGGGTAAGCCGGTTTCCTCGACCTATCTCGACCTCTGGTGCCGGACTTACGACGACTCCTTCGTTATCGCCAACAAGGACCGCGAGATGGCGTACTTCTCAGGGTTCAGCGGCGAGCGGGCCGTACGCACTTGGACAATGCGCATGCGAACCCTCAATGACCTCGGCTTTATCGATATCAAGAGCGGTCCGAACGGGCCGATCAGCTACGTCCTGATTTTCAACCCCTACCTCGTCGTGCGCCAACTCTATGAAGCCGGCCAAATCAACGAAACTTTCTTCAACTCCCTCGCCCAGCGGATGATCGAGATCGGCGCTCACGACCTCAGCGACGCGCCTGACGAGGAAGAGGCGAAACCCCCATCCGTCCGACGCCGTCGCCGCGCCGGAAAGGCAACAGCATGAGCACAGAAAACAAGGAATCGAGCGCCGAAACGGATGACGACAATCCGGCCGACGCGACCAATGGTGGAGAACCTGCCGCGCCGCAGACCAACTTTGACCGGCTGATCGCGCATCTGCCCGAGGACAGCCTCGCCGCGAAACTCGTGACCGCCTACGCGGCGTCAGGCGAGGCAGCACCCGCCGATGCCATCGCAGAGGTCGCCGCAAACCGTCTCGATGAACTGAAGCAGAGCCATGACAACACTGAAGATCAACAAGATTGAGGTGCAGGGCTTCCGGGCTTTCGGCCGGAAGGCACAGACGCTGTCCTTCGGCTCGTCACTGGCCGCCATCTGGGCACCGAACAGCCAGGGCAAGACCAGCCTTGCCGAGGCGT
This sequence comes from Alphaproteobacteria bacterium, assembly GCA_022821735.1. Classification (GTDB taxonomy): domain Bacteria; phylum Pseudomonadota; class Alphaproteobacteria; order Bin95; family Bin95; genus Bin95. Next base: position 18,193 of record JAJECZ010000372.1, read on the forward strand.
TCGAGTTCCTGCTGACCGGACAGATCGTCCGTCGCCAGCTCTTGGCCAGCACCCAGGACGAATTCGCTGACGCCCTGCGCAACGCCCATATGCCAGCCGCCATACCCACATACGTCGAGGCGGAGATCACCGGCATTGACGGCCGGACGCACAACTTCAGGCGGACACTGATCTCGGACTACGCCAAGCGGAAAGACTGCCAGTCAGCCCTGCAGATCGACGGCGTGGAGGCTAATGAAAGCGATCTCGCCACCCTCGGTATCGTGCTCTCGCAACCGCCCCTCGCGGCGCCGGTCCTCGCTCAGCACACGCTCGGTTATCTCTTTTCCGCCCGGCCGCAGGACCGCGCCACGTATTTCAAGAGGATCCTTGAAGTCACGGATCTGGAAGAACTGCGAGGCGCGGTGGCGGGGCTCGACGCCGGGTTCAAGCCCGATGACGGCGACCGCCACTTAAGCCGGCTTGCTGCTGCCGCAGCCATCGAGAACGCGGAGCCACTTCTAGCACCCCTCGGTTCGGCTGTGCCGGCGCCTGCCGTTCTCGCCGCCGCGGTCGATGGGGCGATCACAGCCGTCCTGACCGCGGCCGAGCACCCATTGCCGGCAGTGCCCGCCGAGCGTCTGGTTGCGCTCGAAGGCTTGTTGCTGGAGCGACGGGCCAAGACATTCCCGGTTGACGGGTTCGCCAGGAGAGCGCTCGTCAACTGGACCGAACCTGCCCAAGGAGAATGGGACACGCTCGATGTCTACCTAGCCGAGCGCGAAACGGTGGAGGAGGAGACGCGCCGTCTGATCGCGCTGTTCAGGGAGGCCTTGGCCATCCCCGCTGTCAATGCCGCGACGCAGCCCATCGACTGCCCACTGTGTGGTACGGAAGGCAGCCTGACGCCGGAGCGCATCGCCTTTATCCGCACCCGGGCGCATGAGACCGACGACTTCCAGACCGCTGAGGCGGCAGCGATTGACACCCTGCGCGCCCTGGCCGTATCCGCCCGTGGGTTCGATCGGGCGGCCGCTTCCGCCTGCCCTCGCTTCCTCACCATCAACTCAAGCGAGCGCCGGCAGGAAGGTTTCCGCGTGGAGCGCATCCGAACGTTGCTGGAACCGGATGCCTCGGCCGTCATCGATGCTTGGCTGAAGGCGCTACGCAACCTCGCCCGCGCGCGGGCGACCATTGACGCCACCGCCAGCGCTCTCGCGGCGGAAGTCGAGGGCTACGCGGAGAAACCGGACACTCTGCGCGATCCGCAACCCTTGAGGACTGGCTTTGGGAACGTCGCAACTGCTTACTCCAATTTCGCGATCCAGCTGGAGCTCTACGCCGATGCGGAAACAGCCCTCCTGGAAAGGCTTACGGTCGTCATCGACGCCGCCAGCGACACCAGCGGCTGGCAGGAGCTCATCGATCTCGCCGGCGATCAGGGCGCGCTTCGCGCGAGCCTGATCGAGCGCCAGGCCCGGGCTGACATGCATGGGGAGCTGAATTCGGCGCTGCGCCAGATCGACAAAGGCAACGAGAAGGTTCTGGAGGACAAATTTGCGAATCTGAGCGGCAGCATCCAACACTGGTGGGACCTGCTCCGCCCCGACGAACCAACATTCTTCTCCGCAGTCAAACCCCGCAAAGGCGCACGGCGCACCGTCGACTTCAAGGCCGGCCTGTCCCTTGACGCCGACCGAACTGCTCCGAAGTTGCGCGACGTCATCGCCGTATTCAGCCAGTCGCAGCTTCACTGCCTGGGCCTCGCACTGTTCATCGCCCGCGCACTGCACGAGGGTGCCGGCTTCATGGTGCTGGACGATCCGATCTTGGCGAGCGATGAAGATTACCGGGCCTATTTCAAAACTGACGTCTTGGAGGAACTGACCGGCGCCGGAATCCAGACAATCGTCCTCACCCAGGACCAGAAGACATGGAAGGACCTGGAGCATCGATATCTGCACAAGAACATCGACATGTTCCAGTTGGCCCTTACCGACCGGGCCGACGGCACAGCGGTCACCAATACAGGCGATGACCTCATGGCGATGCTTGCCCGTGCCGACGTGCTAGCACGGGGCGATCACATCGAGCTTCGCAAGCAGGCGGGTGAATTGCTGCGCAATGCCGCCGAGCGTTTCTGCAAGGAAATGCTGGTCAGGGACCGGTGGGCCAAGGGCGACAGCGCCGCCGCGCTTAGCGACCATGATGGCAAGAATCTCGGGCAACTCGAACCCAAGGTGGAGCCGCTGCTCACGGCCGACCCGTCGCATCCCGGAAAGCTTCGCTCGGTCGGGAGCCAGCTCAACCCCGCCAAGCACGACGATGACACGCCGGACCGGGGCACCATCAAGGTCGCCCTCGGCGACTTGAAGTTTCTCAAGAAGCAGTACCTGCCCACATAGACGTTTCCCGTCGACTTCCGCCTTCCGGCAAATGTCCTCTGCGATCTGCCGGTGCTTCTTGTCCGCCGTCAACCCGTCCGGCACTCTCCCGAGGACGTAATCCTCACACCCCGACCCCGCCCACCATCACCAGCATGCCCTGCAGCGGTTCCAGCCCAACCCAATCCGCAGTCCCCAGCGGGGTATCGCCGCATTCACCCTATCCGATGGCACGGCAGCTACATCGTGCAAGACACTTCCCAGCCCTGTATATGGACTATGGTCCGAATTCGGAGATTGATTGATGGTCGCTGTAAAGCTTGTCGACATCAACCGCATTGTCCTCGATACCGAGAATCCCCGCATTAAGCATTTCATGGAGATGTACGACGAAGTCACAGACGTCGCCATGAAGCTGGCCCTGGGTGCCGGCGGCGATTCGGACGACGAGGCGACCGCCCAAGACAAATATCGCCAGCTCAAACGTGCGATCAAGGAAACCGGCGGCGTCGTTCAGCCCATCATACTGAAAGACGACAACGACGGAACGTATCTTTGTATCGAAGGCAACACCCGAGTCGCCATCTACCGCGAGCTTGGCGAAGAATCTGCGCCAGGTGACTGGAACCAGATTCTGGCAATTGTCCATGACGAACTCACAGAACAGCAGGCCCACGAGATTCGCCTTCAAGTCCATCTTGTTGGCCCCCGCTCCTGGACACCCTACGCCAAGGGAAAATACCTTTACGAGCTCTGGCACCAGGACAAGATGCCCATGACAGAAATCCTCAGGGTCTGCGGCGGAACCGAAAAAGCCGTACAGACAGAAATAGCTGCGTTCGAAGACATGGAGTCCTATTACCGACCAGTCGCCGAAGCAGACGGCTCTGAAATGTTCGATTACTCCCGGTTCAGTGCCTTTCGGGAACTGCAGCGAGTCAAGAACAGCATCTACGAAGCGGGGAAATCTGAACAGGACTTCGCGGAGTGGGTTCACAAGGGGTTGCTTCGTCCCCAAGAAAGAGTTCGCGACCTACCACAGATTCTGAAGGATACGGAAGCAACACGGATTCTCCTCAAATCGGGCGCAAAAGAGGCCGTGCGATACCTCATATTGAAGGAGAGCGAGAGCGAATCGGTTACGTCGTTGCGCGATGCATCGATCGTCGAACTGGCTGCGGCACTTCGCCGGCGAGTCGAACGCCTGTCCTTCGACGAGTCCGTGCAAATCGCTACCTCGCCAGTATCCCCCGAAATGCTAGAGCTCGATGCCTTGCGGCGAAGCATCGACACCCTGGCGGAAACGGCAGAGGAGGAATAGCCACCTGTGGCGGAAGGCCCGGTTCACAGAGCGCTCGTGCATCGGTTGGAGATGGCCGTTTCCGCCGCTCTAGGCCCGACGGCGCAGGGCATCGTCGACCGCGATGGCGGATATCGAGATCCCACGTGGATGATCGGCGGCGCGTTTCCGGACGTCCGCGCTTTCGGGCGGGGGTTCGAGATCATCGGCGAAGCCAAACCTCCAAACGACCTGGAAACCCCCAGGTCTCAGCGACAGATCGCGAAATTCGTGAGATATGTTGAGCAGCTAACCAACGCCCACCTCGTCTTGTCGGTTCAATGGCACAGCACGCCGACTGCATGGAACCTGTTGCGACGCTCTGCGAGTGACTGGCGCGTCGTGCGAAGCAAGGTCCATGTCCTCAACGGCCTCTCCGACTTGTCCCTCCGGACACACGCCGGTCACGCATGAAGACTCGGTTCACTCCCCGTCTCGAGGCCAAGCACCGCCCGCTGTCCCACCAGATGGAAGCCTTGCACGTAGTGCGTGACCTAGAATTCGCTGCACTTTTTCACGAGCAGGGCCTCGGCAAGACCAAAATCGGTCTGGACCTCATTCTTTACTGGCTGGCGACGTCGGTCGCCGATTCCGTGGTCGTCGTGACAAAAAAGCTCCTGGTACCCAACTGGGTCCGCGAAACAGACGCCCACACTCACCTGCGGCCCGTCGTGCTCGGCCAAAACAAGCGAGCGAACTACTGGGCCTTCAATACCCCCGCCCGGCTCTATCTAGCTCACTATGAAGTTATGCACACCGAGCGCACGCGGCTCTCCATGTTCGCCGACTCGCGGCGCCTGGCGGTAATTCTCGACGAGGCGCAGCGCATTAAGAACCCCAACACCGCCCCTGCGAAGGCACTGCATTCCTTGGCTCACAAGCTTGTGCGCCGTGTCATCATGACGGGCACACCGGTCGCGAACCGGCCCTACGATATCTGGTCACAGGTCTACTTCCTCGACCAGGGACGAGCGCTCGGCACTTCGTTTTCTGCGTTCCAGAACAATGCCGACCTAACACGCTCGGTCGCCGAACAACCTGAGTCGGCGCGTGCCTTCGAAAACAAGATCGCCGATGTCCCTGCCAAAATTCGGTCCTTCTCTGTGCGCGAGACCAAAGACAGCGCCGAACTCACGCTGCCGGAGAAAACCGTCAGGGACACTCCCGCCGGGATGGAGGAGGCGCAGAGGGCGCTTTACCAGCGCTACAAGAGCCAGTTGCGGGCCGAGGTGCAACGGGACGGCGTCAAGACGCTCGACGATGCCGACCGTGTCCTCAAACGCCTCCTTCGCCTTGTCCAGGTCGCGTCCAACCCAGGACTGGTCGACGAGACCTATGGACATGAACCCGGCAAGCTAACGGTGTTAGACCGAATCCTTAGCAAGCACGAACCGGACCAGGCGAAGAAGATTGTCTGGACGGCATTCACGGACAATGTCGAATTGATCGCCCGCCGGTATCCGGAGCGCCGGCCTGCCCGCATCCACGGCCGCCGCACGATAGCCGACCGCAATTCCGACATAGTTCGCTTCCTTGAGGAAGACAACTGCACCCTGCTCGTCGCCACACCGGGCTCGGCCAAGGAAGGTCTGACCCTCACCGTCTCGGACCATGCCATTTTCTTCGACCGATCCTTCAGTCTGGATGACTATCTGCAAGCTCAGGACCGCATTCACCGGATCTCCCAAACCCGTGAATGCGTGATCGAGAACCTGATCGCAACCGACACTGTGGACGAGTGGGTCAGCGCCCTACTGTCGGCGAAGGAGCTGGCAGCTGCCCTTGCACAGGGTGACCTCAGCCTTCCCGAGTACCGCGACCACGCCACTTACGACTTCGCGCGGACACTCGACGCGGTGCTCGCATGAACGTCTGCTGCAACCACATTTTCAGGGGCTCATTGGATGACTGAATACTATCGTATCGGTAAGTCGCAGATCCCGTACAGGCTCGAGGCCATTCCCATCGAGAGTGTAGCTTTCTACGCTGAGAATCCTCGAATCTACTCCCAATTTTCTGCGACGGAGGAGCGCACCCAAGAGGCAATCCAAAAAAAGCTCGAAGCGATGGAACATGTGAAGACACTTCGTGCGCAAATTCATCGCGATCAACAGGTCAATGAACCACTGTGGTGCATGCCGGTAGACCAAGACTCTCCATTGAGCGCCAGTTACGACTTCATAACGCTCGAAGGAAACAGTCGCCTCGCAGCGTTGAGAATGGAAACCAGAACACCCCCTCCTGTGACGACCGTGCCGTGCAACATTCTTGATCTCTCCTCCCTGACGGCCGTTCAACGCGAATCATTCATCTTCAGTCTTCTCGGCCGCATTCACATCACGGGCAAGACCAACTGGCAAACCTACGAGAATGCTGCATACATCTACCGGAGATACAGATATCAGGGAGTATCCGCAGAAGATCTGGCCAAGGAATTGGTCGGCCTGACGCCCGCTAAAGTAAGCAATACCGTCAAGGCCTACGAACTGATGTCACAAAATGAGGACACGAAGCCCGACCATTGGAGCTACTATGACGTCCTCGTCTCCGGTCGAAAGTGGCCCAAGCTTCGCGACACCTATCCTTCTCTTGATGCCATTCTGCTTCCCATGATTCGCAATGAGGAATTTCAGAGGGCGCAAGACATGCGCGACAAGATTCCCGTGATCATGCACAACAAACAGGCTCGCAGGCGGTTTCTGGAGGGCGACAGCGAGGAGCGTTTCGTTCATGCGCTGGAGATCGCTGAATTTGGCGGTGGAAGTAACACGGTACTTCGAAGGCTCGAGGCCTTTCAGCGTTTCCTGACGCAGGATGAGAACGAAGACGCCATCAAACAGCTCCTGGACGCTCAAGGAACGAAGGGCAAGGCGAAGTTCGCTCTCGACAAGATCTATGACGTGATGGCGCGTCTATCGCCTAAGGCTCAGAGACTCGCCGAACGCCGAAAGGGGCGCTGAGCGATGAACATGCCCAAGAACGTCCTCTTGATCGAGCCCGGGTATCCGAATAAGTACCCGCCGCTTGGGCTTATGAAGATCGCCGCATATCACGGCGTTCGCGGACGCGGCGACAATGTCGTCTTCATCAAGGGTCCCGAACCCGCAGTCCTGGCGCAGCACTGGGACCGTGTATACGTGACCACGCTGTTCAGCTTCGAATGGAAGACGACAGCCAGAGCGATCGACTTTGCGATTGAGGCGGCCGCATACCAGTCGGAAAGGGTCTTCGTCGGCGGGATTGCTGCATCGCTGATGCACGACTCCTTCGTTTCCGAGCCCCGATGGGCGGGGGTACGATTCATCAAGGGACTTCTCGATGTATCGCCTGCGAGCGCGCTTAAGCTCTCCGCGGCCGATGGAGACTTCGGCGCCGACGATCTCCATGGCACACCAATCGAGGAGCTCGTACCCGATTACAGCATTCTCGACCAGATTGCCGACAGCTACACATATCCCGTCAACGATGCGTATTTCGGATACGCATCGCGAGGTTGCGTGCGCAAGTGCGCATTCTGCGGCGTACCCAAGCTCGAAGGCCGGCAGCGTGAGATGCCACCGCTCGCCCAGCTTGTCCGAGGTGTCTCGGACCATTATGGCGAGAAAAAGGATCTTGTCCTAATGGACAACAACATCACCGCGTCTTCCCGCTTCAAGGAGATCATGGCCGAAATCCGTGATTTGGGATTCACGCCAAACGCAACTTTGCTTCGGCCTAATGGGAGATCTGTCCGGCGGCGCGTCGATTTCAACCAGGGCGTCGATGCGCGCATTCTGGCCAAGTCCCCGATGTTTCTCAGGGAAATGTCCACGATTTGCATCAGCCCATTGCGGATCGCTTTCGATCATCTGGGCGTGCGCAAGGTGTATGAGGCCTCGGTCCGCATGGCAGCGGACAATGATATTCGATCCTTGTCGAACTACATGCTGTACAATTTCATGGACGATCCTGCGGATTTGTATCAGCGCATGCGGCTCAACATTGATCTCAATGAAGAGCTGGGGCTACGGATATGGTCCTTTCCCATGCGATATCAGCCGGTCACCCTGAAAGAACGCACCCATGTGGGAAAGCGTTGGAACCGGTATTATCTGCGATCATTCCAGATCATGCTCCAAGCGACCAGAGGAGTGGTTAGCGGCGCTCCAGACTTCTTCTCCAGGGCCTATGGTAATTCGCCCGAGGATTTCCAGCGGCTTCTGCGTCTGCCCCACGCCTTCATTTTCCATCGGGACTATTACGAGAATCCTGCCCGCGACGGCCGCGCCGTCATGGACGAGTATCTGGCGGCCCGGTCGAAGCTCTCTGTGAGCCAGGAACATGAGCTGGTAAGCCTGCTGGCCGGACCTCCCGAACAAAAGACGGTATCTCTTGTCCGATTCCGCAAGCTCGTATCGGACAGCACCGTGGACCGCCCGATCCGGGAACTTCTGCGATACCACTCTCTGGGAACCCAACACCCCCCCGGCGCCAACGCGAGAGTGGTCGAGCCTCTTTTCGACCGGCTCAATCCCGACCCGGTCCTGCCCGATGACGAGAGGGTGGAGGATGCCGGGCTCTTCGGACCAGGCGATCTGGACGGCGGACGAGTCGCGCCGCTCGGTGCGCGCTCCGGGCATCGCGCCTGGCGAGCCGCGGAGACCGGTTAGTCCATCTCGTTGAGGAAAGCCCATGCCACTCGAAGAGCCACTGTCGACATTGGTCGGAGGGAACGTTCTGTCCTTGGTCACGGCGGGAATGTACGACGACCCTTTGGCGATCTACCGTGAATACATTCAGAACGCCGCTGATGCTGTCTCTCGTTCCAACCGATCGGGCCGCGTAGACATCACTATCGATCCCGTCGCGCGGCGCATTCGAATCCGCGACAACGGTCCGGGCCTTTCTCGAGCGGAAGCAACACGCTCCCTCGTAGTTGTTGCCGACAGTGACAAGACGCACGGTGTCGACAGGGGCTTCCGGGGCATCGGTCGATTGTCAGGCTTGGCCTGCGCCGAATTCGTGGTCTTCAGAACGCGATGCCGCTCTCGCAAGCGTATCACCCGCGTCGAGTGGGATGGCGTTGTAATGCGGACCAAGCTGCTCGACCGCGCAACCTTGGAGGATACGATCCGTAGTTGCGTTTCCGTCTCCTCTGAAGATGCAGGCGATTATCCCGAACATTTCTTCGAGGTTGAAATCCTTGGTGTCAGCCGACACGTCTCCGGCAGACTGCTGAACAGCGATGCCGTCAAGGACTATGTCTCCGAGGTGTGTCCGGTTCCGATATCGGACGATTTCCCCTTGGCTGACGAGGTGACCGGTTACCTTCACGGCCATATCCTGGGTCCCCCGCTCGACATTCACGTCAACGGTGCTGAGGAAGCTCTTCGGCGCCTGCGCCATCCGGCAATCGCATTCTCGGACGTCCATCATGAGGCCTTTGCCGAATTGGAGACATTCCAAGTCCCGGACGCCGAAGGTCGGGGGCTATCCGCTATTGGTTGGCTCGCTCATTCAGCCTACCTCGGCGCGATCCCGAAGAACCTTCGCCTCCGGGGAATCCGGGCTAGGTGCGGCAATATTCAGGTCGGCAGCGACACCGTGTTCGACCACTTGTTCCGAGAGGAACGCTTCAATCGCTGGTGCGTGGGCGAAGTCCACGTAATCGACCCGCGCATTCTCCCCAACGGGCACCGAACCTATTTCGAGAGCGGCCCGCGCATCCGAAATCTCGAAAATCACCTTTCCGCAATCGCGCACCAGGTTTCCAGTCGTTGTCGGCGCCATTCGTCCATTCGACATCGACAGCGACAAATGGCGTCGAAACTGGAGCGAGCAGAAAACGCCTTGGAAGCAGCAGTCAAGCTTATCGGTTCCGAACCCTCCGCAAGGGATTATGCTTGGCGGGTACTGGGCGCGGAGGCAGAAGCCCTCCGACGTCTACGCGCAGACACGCCGGTCTCGCAAATTGATTGCCCAGAAACACTAAACAGCCTTTCAACGCTGGAAGCGACCCTCTCGACGCGGACCAAGCAACTGAAACCGTCCTTCACACGACACATCGGCATTAGAAATCCCGGCGATGATCGTTGGAGAGTAGCCTTCGAACGTTTGGCCTCTGCTTGCGGCTCGCCTACGCTGGCTCTAACCGCTATTCAACACGCGTTTCTAGACACCGGCTGCTAGCCGTCCCGATTACATGATTGTCCGTTATACACTTCCCTACTATCGGAGTATCACAAAAGCATGATCATGCTCTTCTCCGTGTATCACTGCGACTGCATTATGCAGCTTCTACCATTTCATCAAATTGCTGTCTGCCAATTCCACCCTTATTTACCAGTACGGTTTGAATCACCCTCTCTGATGCATGAAAAAAGCGTGCCGCCGCCGATATATCCTCTTCAGAAGGCACCTCTGTATTGATGTAAGATAACAGGTCCTCGTAAGGACAAAGAAGACTTTGCGCAAATGCTCGCTGAAATTTCTGCCGACCTGTCTTCGTCCTCGTTATAGGTCCTAATGGATCGTTACCCGACCATATTGCATCACCCAAAGTGCGACACAACTCAAATCGACGCCCTTGGGCCCAGCGGGAACTCAACGCTACAACATTTCTATTCCCGTCTCCTTCCCGTAGGCGAAGACCATAATGAAGTCCGCCCGGTTCAGCATCCCTGCTGCGAAAGTGATCTTTAGAGACATTTAGCAATTCTGCCAAACGCGTATTTCTCAATGGTCCGTTGTCGGCACCCAATCCCCTACGTACTGCTGTAGCTGCCTCCTCGGCAACTTCCCAAATTGGTTTAGTGTATCGCTGTTTAATGTCCCCCGCTGCGGCAATTGCGTCATGCAGCTCGCAAACTACTTTTGACTTCTTTGCGACCTTTATCTCTTCTGCCAGCGTGTCAGCAGATGTTTCTCCCTGACTGGCCACAATTGCCTCCTCAACTCCCTCATTCCCATAGCTTTCCAAATAACCCAGCAGTAGTTGGACTAGTTCACTCGGCGCGCGGTCGATATCGTATCCCAACTTAGCCTCTATTCGGCGCCATGTAGCCGCATTATCATCTACGCGCTCTTCTTTCAACGCCAAGAATTGCGCGTTCAACGCTACCTTGTCGTCCGAAGCCGCATCCACAGCCTTACTCAAAAACCGATCAACTGATGCTTCAAACTGATCTGCGCCTACAAAAACAAGAGCATCCTTAGTAAATCTCAGGGCAAAATTCATGCTGAGCGGATCACTACGGCAGGCGAGCCCGACTCGAGGGTCTTCACCCCAAATGCGAAGTCTTGGCCAAATGTAACCTCCGCCAATCGCCGAAAGCTCGTGGGCCAGACGCCAAGTCGGATCGACGTTGTCGGATACTATTGGTTCCCAACGTAGGCGCCACCAGTTATCCGTGATCCAAAACGCCAATTGAACGGGCGGCGCTTGAAGATAGTCGTCAGCTTGATTTCCTCCATCTCGAACAAGTTCAGTGAAACAGACTTCACCTGATCGCAACGCTATATGCTGCGGCACTTCCCACGAGGACTCCGGTTCAGTCCGGATATCGAACTGGAAATCGGTCATCGCCGGAAACCGTAAAGCGTTTTACATTGTTGAACTGCTTGATGTGCTAGTTGGTTTCCGTGTACTTGGACCCAATCTCTGAATCGCCTGTATACCAGCACCGCTATCGGCTCGGTGCGTCGCACGGGGTAGCCATGATACTCTGTCTGTACAATGTTTGTAATCCTCCCCTCGTAAATCCAGCCGTTGTTTGCAACGGCCCAGATGATGCCATTTTCGCCGACTAGGCCAGCCTGTAAACCCCGGTGAATCATTGGGCGAATTAGAGGGATGTGAGCGGGTTGAAAATTGGCATCCCGGTCGCAGAGGGTGGCATCTCCTCTAGTACCCAAGAAAGGTTCGAGGCCATAGAGGTGGGGATTTTGCTTATGCTTAGAATATGGTTGGTAGATTATGTTTTGTTGCAATTGCGCGATGTAGGCCGGAGGAGGATTGGCCAACAGTCGGCGCTTCTCGTTGTTTGAGTGCCGAGCAGGTAGGTTGGATCTCGTTGCCGGTCGCATCCTCTACACTCTCCTCGGCACCAGATTCGCCGCCCCTGTTTCCACATCGCAGTCTCAGTGCGGGGATTTCACAGCTTGGCTCTAGTCGTAGGTGCTGGTCTGGGAATCACATCGAGCAGGGTCCCAAGTCTTCTTACCACATATGCAGCCGCAGTTGGGTAGTGTATCTGCCTGTTCTGTCACGCGCGCGGGGGCCGGGTGCGCTCGGGGAGCCTAAGTTGGCCTTCTGCTGGCATTCCCTGTACCGCGTGGACAGGCCGGTGAAGGCTCCCGTCATCGTGTCGCAAGCGGGCGAATTCAACATCGCGACCGTCATTGTCCGGCCCTGTCCTGTTTCCATCTTCCGCAGCGGACTATGAAGCTCAGCCGCCGACGGCATTCCTGAGCGACCTGCCCGGCTTGAAGACGGGCACGGTCGAAGCCGCCACAGGCACATTTTCTCCCGTGCGGGGGTTGCGGGCGATGCGCGCCGGTCGCGCCCTGGTTCCGAAGCTGCCGAATCCGAGGCTTCGCACGTCCTCGCCATTTGCCAGGGCTTCGCCGATCACCTCGAACACGCCCTCCACCGCATCCTTCGCAGCCGCTTTCGTCATTCCCGTCCGGTCCGCGAGGCGCTCACCCAGTTCCGACTTGTTCATCCCTGCACTCCCATGCTTGTCATCACCGGCCCGCTGTCCGCCTGAGTAGTATGTTGGGCCATTCTGCGCGATATGCCTCGCCTTGGGGTCGTCGCGCTTCCGCGCCATGAGCGGCACGTCCGGGAACGGCGTGTTACGGTCGCGGCGGCGTGTTGTCGGGGGGTGCGATGCTGGACGACAGGGAACTCCTAGAGAAGCTTGCCAAGGTGGAAGCCCTGTTCCGGCGGGCCGCCAGTCCGGGGGAGCAGGCTGCTGCAGGAGCTGCGATGGACCGGCTGCGCGACCGGCTCGGCGCCTCCGACCGGGATGGCGGTCCGGAAACCGAACTCCAGTTCTCGCTGCCGGACGCCTGGTCGGTCCGGCTGTTCGTCGCCGTCTGCCGCAAACACGGCCTGCGCCCGTTCCGCTATGCGCGGCAACGGCGGACAACGGTGATGGTGCGCGCCCGCGAGCGACATTTCGATCGTGTGGTGTGGGCCGAGTTCAGCCACCTTCAAACCGAGCTCGAACTCTACTTCGAGGACGTTACCGACCATCTGATTACCCGCGCCATGGGCTCGGACGGCGACGACAGCAACATCGGGCAGCGGTAGCTGGCGAAGCTGGCCTACGCGGCTTCCACGATCACGCGGCCGCGTCCCCGGCGAACGATGTAACCGCCCCGGCGGATCGAGAGCTTGCCGTCCTGGACCAGGCCCCACAACACATCCGAGATCGTCCCGGCATTCTCGTCGACCTCCGGCGCCTCGGCCGCCTGGTCGAGCCATTTTGCGAACGCTTCGTCGGCAATCGCGGGGCCCACGGATTTCCGGAGCGCATTGAGTTTCCGGAGCTGGCCTTTCTTCAGGCTGGATTCATCGATCATGTCGAACTCTCCCGTTCCGGATTCCAACATGGGCAGCAGTTAAACCGCGATTCGCTCCAGGATGTAACATCCGCGTCCCCTGCCGCAGAAATTAAGTTGCGGCACTGCCAATCGCCGCCGAACCGAGCCAGGCATTACAGCCCGACAACCGCGCCAGCATAGCCGAGAGGCTACGGCAACTCTGCGGTGCCGCGAGGTCGCGGTCTGGCTCGGCGGGCGCGTGCTTGGCTGGATATTGACCCGCGAGCGCGGCCGTCCCGCAGACGCCATATGGCTCATCGGCAGCCTGCCGGTCGTGCCGGGCCGTTCGTATCGGGGGGCGTGCGCGGAGCCGCCGCGCCCGCTTGCCGACGCCGAACGCCGCATTACCGAACTCGCCTATGTCCACCTTGTCGAACCCGGCGCCGGAGACGGGGCGAGGCGAATGCCGTCACCTACACCCCGTCACAAACAACGCGAGGCAAGAATCACAGTCCTCGGCGCGCGAGCGGAACCGTGCCGGGTTCGCCGTTCTCGCCCGCCCGTCAATGGGCGCCGCGGCAGCGCCTGTACGTCCGGCCCGAACCGCAAGGGCAGGGCTCGTTGGATGTTGCCCGGCGCGGCCCTTGGACGCCGATCAGCGCCATAAGCGATTGATTGCATTCGATTATGAAGGGTCAGAGCCCGGTGCTTAACAACGGCCCGACGGCGCCTCCCTTGCGTGCCGGTGCCTCAATACCGGCCCAAGCTTGGCATAGTGTCCGGCGTTGCTGTACTCGTCGTACCAGGTTCCGAGGTGAAGCTGGAGATCCGTCACGAAGTAATGCAAGAGCCGTGCGGAACTGACGATTGGCTCAAGGCCTTCTTCCTGCAGCGTTGTCCAACTCATCGTCTTCGCTGCGTCCTCGGAGGCCAGGTTGACCTCCGCGGCGACGCCGAGTTCCACACCATTTCCGCCCATTCTTGCCGGAATACAAAGCGTCGCTGGCTCGTCGTCGTCCAAAATCAGTACCGATGCATTATTCGGTGCGATGCCGTTCGCCCGTAAATCGGCTTCCAACTGCTTCACCTTGCAATCACCTTGTCCCAAGGCAATCAGGAAGTTGTAGCAACGATTGTTCCACTCCCTGCCGGTGATCGGTCTCGTCATCTCGGCCAGGGTCGCCTCATCTGACATCGTGCCGAACCGAAACCTGTTCGCGATCAACCGCCCTTTCTGCAGAGTCTCCATATCTTCTACGATCCGGCGGTAGCTTGTCAGAACATTGCCATGATCCCACCACGAAGCCTTGACCTCGCCGACGGCCGCAACCCATTCGACCCTCACCAGCTCGGTTTCCCCGTCATCTGCCTTGTGCATGGTCGCGGCAGGAACATCCTTGACGACGATCAAATCCATCTGTCCTGACTTCATCCCATCCGCTCGAACCACGTGTCCGTGTGTCACCCGGTACAGCCCTCCGACGAGACTCCCGACAAGCTTCCTGACCGCCTGCTCCGGCCCATCCCCTCTCGCGCGGATGTTATTCCGTCCTCCCGTGGCCCTCGACCTGTTGCGACTTACGAACAGCTCCTCCGCAATCGTCGCATAGAGTTCGTCCGGACTGTATGTATCCATTTGCTCTTCTTTCCTGCTTCATCCACCGGGGCAACTTCATCCGGACGCCGTCATCGCCATCCGCATGGATCCATGAAATGATTCCGGCCGTTATCTCCGGTATCCGCGATGGCGCCCACGGCTTGCCCGGCAACGGAACGCGCCCCGGTTCAGCCCTCGACAGGGAGGCCGCTTGCCGGACCCCCCATTGAATCCGGCCGCCAAACTCCCCGCAAGACAGCTGCTGGTGTGTGCTTCATGATCACCTCGCTATTGCGCCCCATGGCCGCGCAACGCGGACAGACGGTGCAGCGATATTTGCGACAGCATGGTAAGCGATGGAGTCGACGCCCCTCCCGACGGCATTGCGATGTGCCAAGTTGGCGGTGTCGGAAAGGCCAAGAAAGGACAGGGGCGTCCATGGAACAGGTACGATCCGGCGAAAGGATACGGGGTTTTCTCGAACCGCATGACGGCTCGCCCAACGTGTTCTGCCATCTCAGCGTCGTCGAGGCGTCCGGGCGGGACACGCTGCCCCAGGGGGCCCTTGTGACCTGCGAGACCGTGCAGGGCGACAGAGGATCCCAGGTTTCGTGGATCCTCGCGGTCGAAACGCCCGTCGAACCCCGCCTAGCGGCGCGCGGCCGTTCTCGCGACACGCATTGCGCGGGTCCGCAGTCCGGTGCCCCGCCGACCTCCGGCCTGGAGTTGCCGGGCGCGGTCAAGTTCTACGATCCGGCGCGGGGTTTCGGCTTCGTCGTGCCGGACCGCGGCGGGCCCGAGATATTCGTCCATGCAAACGTGCCGTTGCGCTCCGGCATGGGAGACCTACTGCCCGGCCAGCGCGTCTTCGTCCGCGCCGAAAGCGTGCCGCGCGGGCTCCAGGCGACGGAGATAGAGCCGCTCTGAGCAAGGCTGCGTATAACAGGACAATAACGCAACGGAGGACCGTATGAACGAGCGGGACGCGCCGTAGTCGGCGTCTGCGGGGGAGGAAACCCGGATCGGCGAGATGCCGGCAGTGTTCGCGAACAAGGTCTTCGTTTCACCGATGTCGGGCGGCGTGAAGATCACGTTTGCCGAGACCCGCCGGGCGTCCGGAGAAGACCTGGCATCGCCGCGCGTGGCGGTGTTCCTGCAACATGCCGATCTCGCCGCCCTGCACCGCCCACTGGACTGGACCGCGGGCGCCGGCGATACGCCGCCTGAGCGTTTCGGCGGCTCCATGCATTGAGCCAGGCGATGATCGTTCTCCTTGAACGCAGCTGCCCAAGCGCCTCGTTGATCCAGGCCTTCATCCCAGCGAGAAATCGGGTGGCACTCCGGCGCATGATCTGGCGGCCGTTAACGACGGGAAACACTTCTCGGCCGAATGCTGCCTGACGTGGCAGCCCAGTCTCGGCTGGCATTCTAACTCGTTGAAAACAAGCTCGTCTTGAGGATGATGGAGAAGCCGAATGCCAGAGGGCTGGACTACCCACAGAAATTCCGATCCCCTCTGGCGGTGGGGGTGGGATTCGAACCCACGGTACGCTTGCGCGTACAACGGTTTTCGAGACCGCCCCGTTCAACCGCTCCGGCACCCCACCGCTGACAGGCTGTCGCGCGGCTTCATACAGGCGGGGCCCGGTTCCGCCAACCTCTTTCTGCGCGGCCGGGCGGCGGGGCGGCTGCGGGCGCTGTTGACAGTTTGTCCGGCGGCTGTATGTTGACCCGCCTTGCGCAGCGGGCGCGGTCGGTTTTCGGGCAGGTTCAGGGGTCATGTTCGCGGTCATTCGCACGGGCGGCAAGCAGTATCGCGTTGCCGAGGGAGAGACCATCCGGGTCGAGCGGCTGGCCGGAGAGGCCGGCGATGGGCTCGTCTTCGAGGATGTGCTGATGCTGGGCGGCGAGGGCGCCGGGAGGGTCGGCACGCCGCTGGTCGCAGGCGCGCGCGTCTCCGCCACGCTGGTGGAGCAGGGGCGGGGTGCCAAAGTCATCGTGTTCAAGAAGCGCCGGCGCCAGAATTCGCGGCGCAAGAACGGCCACCGCCAGCATTATTCCCTGGTCCGCATAGACAGCATTGCGGACGGCACAGAGGCTTCAGGAGAGAGCGATGGCGCATAAGAAGGCAGGCGGCAGCTCCCGCAACGGGCGCGACAGTCCGGGGCAGCGCCTCGGCGTCAAGAAATATGGCGGCGAGCTCGTCGTGCCCGGCAACATCATCGTACGCCAGCGCGGCACGCGGTTCCATCCGGGCGAGAATGTGGGCCTCGGGCGCGACCACACCCTGTTCGCGACGGCCGAAGGGCGGGTAGCGTTCCGCCGCCGCGCCGGCGGCCGCCAGTACGTCTCGGTGCTGCCCGAGGCGTGATGCTGCCGGGACAGCGGCGCCGATGCGCTTCCTGGACGAGGCGAAGGTCTATCTGAAGAGCGGCGACGGCGGCCCCGGCGCGATCGGCTTCCGGCGGGAGAAATATGTGCCGTTCGGCGGGCCGGACGGCGGCGACGGCGGGCGCGGCGGCGATGTGTTCGCGGAATGCGTCGCGGACCTCAACACGCTGATCGACTTCCGCTACCGCCAGCATTTCAAGGCGGAGCACGGCGGCCACGGCGCGGGCGCAAGGCGCACCGGCCGCGACGGCGCGGGCACGGTGCTCTCCGTGCCGCCCGGCACCCAGATACTCGACGAGGACCGCCGGCTGCTGCTCGCGGACCTCACGCGACCGGGCGAACGGGTGCTGCTCTGCCGGGGCGGCGCCGGCGGGCGCGGCAATGCCCGCTTCAAGTCCTC
Source organism: Alphaproteobacteria bacterium (assembly GCA_022821735.1). Classification (GTDB taxonomy): domain Bacteria; phylum Pseudomonadota; class Alphaproteobacteria; order Bin95; family Bin95; genus Bin95. The sequence goes on from JAJECZ010000372.1 coordinate 35,811, forward strand.
GACCAACCGGGCGCCGCGCAGCGCCGAACCGGGCCGGGCGGGCGAGGAGCGCTGGATCTGGCTGCGCCTCAAGCTGATCGCCGAGATCGGCCTGGTCGGTCTGCCCAATGCCGGCAAATCGACCTTGCTCGCCGCCGTCTCGCGGGCCCGGCCCAGGATCGCCGACTACCCTTTCACGACGCTCGCGCCGCAACTCGGCGTGGTCGGCGCGGACGATGACAGCTTTACGATGGCGGACATTCCGGGCCTGATCGAGGGCGCGCACCGGGGCGCGGGCCTCGGCGACCGCTTCCTCGGCCATGTCGAGCGCTGCAGCGGGCTGCTGCATCTGGTGGACGCGACGGGGGAGGACCCGGTCGCGGCGTGGCAGACCGTCCGCGGGGAGCTGGAAGCCTATGGCGGCGGCCTTGCCGGGAAGCCCGAATTCCTGGCGCTCAACAAGTGCGATGCCGTGGACGGCTCGACCGCCGCCGGGCTGGCGGCGACGCTGGAGCGGCAGTCCGGGCGCGAGGTCTTTCGGGTTTCGGGTGCGGCCGGGACTGGAATCGGGGCGCTCATGCGCCATTTGTCGGCCGCGGCGAAGGCGGGCAGGGTAGCCGCCGACCCGCCGAGGGACTCAGCATGGACGCCCTGAAGAAGGCCCGGCGCATCGTCGTGAAGGTCGGCTCGTCGCTGCTGGTGGACGACCGGCGGCGCCTGCGCCGGGCGTGGCTGGACGGCCTGGCCGACGATATTGCGGCGCTCCGCCGGGACGGGCGGGAGGTGCTGGCGGTGTCCTCCGGGGCCATCGCGCTCGGCCGCGGCGCGCTCGGGCTGAAACGGGGGCATCTCCGGCTGGAGGAAAGCCAGGCCGCCGCCGCCATGGGGCAGATCGTCCTCGCCCAGGCCTGGCGCCAGGCGCTCGGCCGGCGCGAGGTGCCGGCGGCGCAATTGCTGCTGACGCCCTCGGACACCGAAGACCGCCGCAGCTACCTGAATGCCCGCAACACGGTCGCGACCTTGTTGCGCCACGGCGCGGTGCCGGTCATCAACGAGAACGACACGGTCACGACCGAGGAAATCCGCTTCGGCGACAATGACCGCCTGGCCGCCCGCGTGGCCCAGATGGCGGGCGCCGACCTCCTGGTGCTGCTGTCCGACGTGGACGGGCTCTATACGGCCGACCCGGCGCGCGATCCTGAGGCGGGCCATATCGCCCTGGTCGATGCGGTGACGGACGAAATCGAGGCGATGGCGGGTCTTACCCGGTCGGATTACGGCAAGGGCGGCATGACGACGAAGCTCGCCGCCGCGCGCATTGCGCTCGGCGCCGGCGCGGCGATGGCGATCTGCGACGGCCGCGCCGACCGCCCGCTCAGCCGCCTGGCGGACGGCGCGCGCGCCACATGGTTCCGCCCGCAGGCCACGCCGCGCCGGGCCTACAAGGAGTGGATCCGCGGGGCGCTCGGCACGGCCGGGAGCCTGACGGTGGACGACGGCGCGGCTGCCGCCCTCAGGCGCGGCACCAGCCTCCTGCCCGCCGGGGTCACGGGCATCAGGGGCTCCTTCAAGCGCGGCGATGCGGTTGCGGTCGAGGACGGGCAGGGGCGCGAACTGGCGCGCGGCCTTGTCGCCTACGATGCCGACGAGGCACGGCGCATTCTCGGCCTCAGAAGCGCGGACATCGAAGCAGTCCTCGGCTATCGTGGCCGCACCGAGATGATCCATCGCGACGACCTGGTGGTGACATGAGCGAAGACGCAATCGAGATCGTGGCCCGGCTCGGCCGGGAGGCGCGGGCAGCGGCGGACAGGCTGGCGGTGACGCCGGGTGAGGTGAAGGACCGCGCGCTCTACGCCGCGGCGGAAGCGGTGCGGGACCGCTGCCCGCGGCTGCTCGAGGCCAATGCGCGCGACCTGGAGAGCGCGGCGCATCTCAGGGCTTCGCTGGTGGACCGGCTCACGCTCGACGAAGGGCGCGTCGAGTCGATCGCGCGCGGGCTGGAGGAGGTTGCCGGGCTTCCCGACCCCGTGGGCTCCGTCGCCGCCTCCTGGACCCGGCCCAACGGGCTGCGTTTCGAGCGCGTGCGCACGCCGCTCGGCGTCGTCGGCATCATCTACGAATCCCGCCCCAACGTGACCGCGGATGCGGGCGGCCTCTGCCTCAAGTCCGGCAATGCGGCGATCCTGCGCGGCGGGTCGGAGAGCTTCCATTCCAGCACCGCCATCGTCGAGGCCCTTCACGAGGGGCTGGCGGCGGCCGGCCTGCCGGAAGGCTGCATCCAGCTCGTGCCGACACGGGACCGCGCGGCCGTCGGCGCCATGCTCTCCATGCGCGGCGCGGTCGATGTGGTGGTGCCGCGGGGCGGCAAGGGGCTGATCCAG
>JAJECZ010000193.1 GCA_022821735.1 Alphaproteobacteria bacterium
GGTCCAGGCTTCGCGGTCGTAACCGAGCCTTCGGTTCAGTTTGTCGCAGATGCTGAGCGCATCCTCCAGATTGAGTGAGATGAGCGCGGTCGGGACGTGGCCGGCGAGGCCTTCGATGACGATGCGAATCTGCTGCACCTCGGTCTCGACGTCGTATGCCGGCGCGAAACAGAAATTGGGTTCGTCCGGCAGGGTCTGCGCGGTCATGGGGGCTCTCCTTCGGTTGCGGCGGCAGCGGCCGCCGCCCGGCCGGCAATACGTATGCCGGCCGGGCATTGAACGGGTGGATTCTCCGGGAGTCACGCAGCGAGCGGCCAGCGGTCGAGGATGCGCTCCACCGCGCCGGCATTGGGGGCGAATATCCGCGCCCGGAACGAGACGATCTCGACCGTGCAGCCCATGCGCCGGAGTGCTGGCAGGTCGGTGTCCGCCGGTCCCTCGACCTCGACCCGGTTGCCACCCATCAGGCGGCGGCGCGCCAGCCGCCAGCCGTTGGCGAGGGAAAGCGCGTTGCCCCGGTCCATGACCGCCGCGAAGGCTTCCGCGCCGGTCATGGCCGGTCCGCCGTCGAGGCCGAAGCCGGCGCGTACCGAGCGAACCTGCTCGGCGTCGAGCACGCGCCCGATGAGCGCGATGCCGTCATCGCTGGTGAGCCGCCTGACCCGCATGTTCTCGGCCGGCAGGAGGTCCCAGACCGGCAGCAGCAGGCCGGAGGCGAGCCAGAAGCGGGACTCGCGGTGGGACGGCAGGCCGGCGACCTCGGAGTCCCAGACGCGGCGCCACTGCGCTTCGTCGGCGCGGCGCCAGTTGGAGGCGGTGAACTCGGCCTGGGCCATGCGGTCCCGGGTGGCGGGGCGGATCAGCTGCACCCGTTCCTGCACACCGCCATTGTCCAGCATGCGCGACGGCGCCGGCAGCAGGACGGCGGCGCGCTTCGAGCGCGTGTTGACGACGAGACGGGGCTTGCCGTCCGGAGCCGGATCGCGGGCGCCCATGGCGAGAGCGGCGTCGGCGGAAAGCGGCACGAGCCGGTCGCGGCGGACGATCTCGACCAGCTCGGTCGCCACACCGGTGCCGGGATGTTCATAGAGCGTCTCCCGTCCGCCGACAAGGAGGGAGTCGGCGACGACCGTCTCGACGCCGACCTCGTAGATGCCGGCCTCCATCGCCTGCTCGATATTGCTGGCGATACGGTCCTCCAGATCGGCGAAGAGCTGGTTCTGCTCGGCAATGGGGAGCGCCAGCAGCCGGTTCAGGAACTTCGGCATCGGCGGCAGGTCGTCCTTGAGCCCGCCCTCATGGACGATCTTGAGGCCGGTCGACTCCTGGAACCGCTCCGCGTTCCAGCCCTCGATACGCCCGCGCCAGAGCGCGCTGTAGAACTGCCTGAGCGCCGCCTTCGCATAGTCGGATTCGAGATTGTCGCTCTCGCGGAAGAGCGCGGCGTCGCTGCCGCCCATCGCGGTCTGGCTGTCGCGCTGGCCCCGGGTGATGGCGCCCAGGCTGTCCAGCCGCCGGGCAATGGTGGCGATGAACCGGCGCTCGCCCTTCACGTCGGTGGTGACGGGCCGGAACAGCGGCGCCGAGGCCTGGTGGGTGCGGTGGGTGCGTCCGAGCCCCTGGATCGCCTGGTCGGCCCTCCAGCCGGGCTCCAGCAGGTAGTGAATGCGCCGCTCGATGTTGGCGCAGGACAGGTCGGCGTGGTAGCTGCGCCCGGTGCCTCCCGCCATGGAGAACACGAGGATGCGCTTCTCGGCGTCCATGAACGCGGCGGTCTCGGCGAGGTTGGCGGACGCGGGCCGCGAGCGCAGCGAGAGCCGTTCGCCCTTCCCGTCCGCCATGCGCAGGATCCGCCGCGACCGCCCGGTGACCTCCGCAACGGCTTCGTGCCCGAAATGCTGCACGACCTGGTCGAGCGCGGTCGGCACCGGCGGCAGCGCGGCGAGCTTCTCGATCAGGGCGTCGCGCCGTTCCTCAGCTTCCTTGCAGACGACGGGGTTGCCGTCCCCGTCGGTTGCGGGCCGGCTCATCAGGTTGCCGCCGTCGTCGGTAAACGGCTCCTGCAACTGCACCGGGAAGGCGTGCATCAGGAACGACAGGATGCCGTCCCGGGGCGTGAGGTCGATATTGAGGTCGTCCCACTCGGAGGCCGGGATCTCCGCGATCCTGCGCTCCATCAGTGCCTCGCCGGTGGAGACCAGCTGGACCACGGCCGAGCGCCCGGCATCGAGGTCGGCCTCGACGGCCCGGATCAGGCTCGGGCATTTCATGCCGGTCAGCAGATGGCCGAAGAAGCGCTGCTTCATGCCCTCGAAGGCGCTGTATGCGGCCGACTTGGCGTTCCTGTTCAGCGTCTCCTCGCCCTGGACGATGCCGGTGGCCTTCAGGGCCTCCTCGATATTGTGGTGGATGACCTTGAAGGCGCCGGCATAGGCGTCGTAGATGCGCCGCTGCTCGGGCGAAAGCGGATGTTCGAGGATGTCGACCTCGACCCCGTCATAGGCGAGCGCGCGGGCCTGGTAGAGGCCGAGGGCCTTCAGGTCCCGCGCCACGACCTCCATCGCGGCGACGCCGCCGGCTTCCATGGCGGCGACGAAGTCCGTGCGTTTCTCGAACGGCGTCTCGCCGGCGGCCCACAATCCGAGCCTGGCGGCATAGGCAAGGCCGGGGACGGTGGTGGCGCCGGTGGCGGAGACGTAGGCGATGCGCGCGTCCGGCAGCGCGTTCTGCAACCGCAGCCCGGCCCTTCCCTGCTGGGAGGGCTTCGTCTCGCCGCGCTCGGACTTCGAGCCTGCCGCATTCGCCATGGCGTGGGCCTCGTCGAACACGATGACCCCGTCGAAGGCGTGGCGGTCCTCCTCGTCGAGCGAGCCGGCCAGCCACTCGACGATCTGCTCCAGCCGCGAGGGCTTGCCCTGGCGTGACGGCGAGCGCAGCGTGGCATAGGTCGCGAACAGGATGCCCTCGTCGAGGGGGATCTCCATTCCCTGGCGGAAACTGCCGAGCGGGATGACGTCGCTCTCAAGCCCGCCCAGCGCCGTCCAGTCGCGCTGTGCGTCTTCCAGCAGCTTGTCGGACTGCGAGAGCCAGAGGGCGCGTTTGCGGCCCCTCAGCCTGTTGTCGAGGATGATCGCGGCGACCTGGCGGCCCTTGCCGCAGCCGGTGCCGTCTCCCAGCATCCAGCCCCGGCGGAACCTCACCGGCTCGGACAGGGTTTCGCCGTCCGCCGTTACGAACGACGTGTCGATCTCTTCGGCGTTGCCATCCTCGTCTTCCGGGCAGCGGTGGACGGTCTCCCAATGGGAGCCGATGCGGTAATCCGCGTCCAGATGCCGGGAATGGGCCTCGCCGGCGAGCACGACGCTCTCCAGCTGGGCGTCCGACAGCAGGCCGTCCGTCACGACGCATTCCGGCAGAATGGGTCGCCAGGCCGGCGCCGGATGGGGCACGGCGGCCATGGCGGCGGACTGCACCAGCGGCGTCGGATGCTCGACGGCGCCCGGCACCCGTACCGCGCCCGGCCGCCAGGAGGCGTAGGGACCGGTCGTGTTCGCGCCCACAGCGGTCGTCGGTTCGACAGGGCCGGTCTCGACCGCAAGCTTCGATACGGGCCCCCAGTCATGGGTCGCCCGCGTCTCGGGCGTCGATGCTTGTTTGGGCCCCCGCCGCTTTGCAGGCGTTGGCGCGACCGCCTTGCCGAACAGGTCGCGCGCGGGGCCGGCCGGGGCGGGCGCGATCGGCTGGCGGGGCGGCACCTGGGCGATGACGGCATCGAGAAGCTCGGCTGCATCGGCAGCGCATGCCGTTCCGTCCAGCTCAATATCGGCCCCGGCGCCGCGTTCCAGCACGGTGAGGCGGGTGTCGAAGCCGGTGCCGCGCCTTGCATAGGCGCGGCCGTCGATCGCCATGGTGAAGATGCAGCGGGCCGGCGGGTCGAGACGGCTGACGGTGTCGCCGGGCGCGCAATGGGCCGAGGTGATCGTCACCAGCCGCCCGCCGGGTGGCAGCATGGAGGCGGCCGAGCGGACATGGCGCAGGTCGGCGTCGCGCCGGATGCGGTCGACCCCCGGCGTGACGGAGAACGGCGGGTTCATCAGCACCACGGTCGGCCGGACGTCGCGCAGCCGGTCCGCAATCGCCTCCGCGTCGAACGCGGTGACGACGGCCTCGGGGAAGAGTCTGGTGAGGAGGCGCGCCCGCGTGTGGGCGTATTCGTTAAGGTAGAGCGCGCCCGGCACCCGGTCGCCGAGCGCGCACTGCGCCATCGCCGCCAGCATGCCGGTGCCGGCCGAGGGCTCCAGCACGGTATCGCCGGGACGGACTCCCGCCGCCTGGAGGACCGCCCAGGCCAGCGTCAGCGGGGTCGAGAACTGCTGGAGCCGGACCTGCTCCTCGGAGCGCCTGGTATGCGAGGGCTCCAGCGCCGCGCCGGCTTCCAGCATCGCCAGCATGCGGCGGGTCCCGTCCGGCCCGGCGCCGGCATTGCCGTGCATGGGATTGCCATAGCGCTGCATGAACAGGACGGTGGCGGCCTCGGCAGCCTCGTAGGCGTCCTTCCAGACCCAGGCGCCCGCAGCGTCCGATCCGCCGAAGGCATCCGTCATGGTCTCCCGGAGGGTCGCGGCATCGAGAGACTTGCCCGCCTCCAGCACCGGCAGCAGGGCTCGGGCTGCGGCGAACAGGGCGTCGCCGGCCACCGGGCGGGCCGTTTCGGCGATCGGGTCGATGGCGGTGTGGGAAAGAGGGGGACGCGCGAGGGCGTCCGGTGCCGGGCGGGCGTCGAGCATGGGGCGGTCTCCGTGCTGCAAGGGACGGGAGACCGGCGGGATGCGCTGAGGGGGAGAACTCGGAACCGCTCCCGCCCGGCCCCGCCGGCCCGCCCCCGACGTGCCCGACTGCCTCCTGCCGGCGCAGGGCGCGCCGGGGAAACCCGGCGCGGCCGCGGCCGGTAGATGCGTTCGGGAAGGTGCGGGAATGCCTGCGGAGCCTGCGCCGCTCCGGGCCGGCGCGGGATGTGCGGCGGGATCAGCCGAAGAATTCGCCCGCGGACGTAAACGACCACTCGTTTACGGCGAGGGTCTCGTCGATCGCGGTGTCGGAGGTCAGGTGCTCGTATTCCTGCCGGAGCTGGCGGTAGAGCCAGCGCGCGAGATCGCGCATGGCCCCGGTCACCGTGTCTTCGGCATCGTCCGTCGGCGGCTGCCAGGTCGGACTGTCGCGTTCGACCACGATGGTCATCGTGTGTTCGTGGCAGTAGCGCCCGCGCTGGCTGATCGTGGCATGCAGCTGGTGGAAATTGCGCCTCTGGACGGCCTGCAATGTGTCGGCGATGCGGTGCAGCTCGTCATCCTTGGGCGCATGGGCGCGGATCGCCTTGGCGGCGCCCCTGGCATGGCTGTACGAGCCCTCGAAGCTCGCGCCGTCGCCCTGGTTCCAGAAGCCGGTCCAGTACAGATGCGGCTTGTCGCGGGTTCCGCCGCCATAGAGGCCGACAGGGCTGGTGCGAAGCGTCACGCCGAGGATGCCGCAGATCGTCTCGAAATCCTCGTAGACGAAGTCGTACCACTCATAGTCGAGGCAGGACTGGCGATACCAGGAACGGGCCGCCTCCTTCGCCGCGTCCGAAAGCTCGTCGATCGTGTAGACCGTGATCTCGATGACCCGCGGCATGGTCAGCACTCCTGCGGGCCGGGCCCGGCGCCGTCCTCGCGGATGTCATAGCGGCTGCCCGGGAAATGCTTCATCGCCCGGTCGACATAGGCTTCCGCCTCCTCGCGGCTGTCGAAACGGCTGTCCATGGCGGCGCCGATGCCGAGAGTGAACATCCGGGACCTGACCAGAAACCTGCCGGTCACGGGCGCTTCCTCGCCGTCGGGGACGGGCCGTGGCGAAGGCGGGCGGGATACTCCGGCGCTGGCCTGAGCCCGGCGATCCGGGGCTTGCCCGCTTTCCGGCGCCGGGTTGCGGCGGGCATCGCCGGGGGCGGCGCGCACGAACCGGACGGCTTCGCGGATGCGCCGCCTTGCAACGCGGTCGTGGTCCAGGTTGGCGCGGAACCAGAGGGCCGGCTTGCGGGAAAACCACGCAGAATCGGCAACATACCCGTCGGCATAGGCCACGAAATGGTTGCTCGCCGAGATCGCCCAGGTTCCGGCCGGCGCGGGGTCCAGGAACGTGCCGAGCGTCATGGCGCGCTCGTCGAAGGGAACGCCGGCGAAGATCCGCTCCCAGGCCTCCTCGCTGCGCGCGAACCGGCGCTTGCGGAGCTTCGGATGGCGGATGGCGTAATCCGGCGTCCAGCCGAACTCGGCAAGCGCGGCGGCGAGCTCGTCCATGAAGACGCCGTTGACCGAGCGCCGGTCGAACAGGCGGCGGATGGTGGCGGCGGCCTCATGTGTCGGCACGCCGGCGATCGCGGAAATGGCGGAGGGGCCGCACTTGGTGGCGCGGCCGGTAATCCTGTGAAGCATGGCGGTTCCTTCAGGTGTCGGGAGACGGGGATGGACGGTCGGGGCGGAAGGCTCCGGCGGCGCGTCATGTCCCCGGGGAAGAGGGGCCGGCCGGCGGGGCGGGGTCGAGCGGGGTTCCGAGGATGCGGAGGACCTCGCGCCAGACGCCGGGCGAGCGGTCGGCGGCGAGCAACCGGGCGATGCGCCGGCGCTTTTCGATCCGGTATTTCCGGGTCTTCTCGGCCTCGGCGAAGGCGAAAATCTTGCAATAGCGCCCGACCCCCGAAAGGGTTTCGGCGGCATGGCAGCGCCCGGCCTCGCCGAAGCCGTGGATGCGCCAATAGCGCCCGTCGCGCTGCAGGATGGCCGCCTCCTCGCCCTCGACCAGGAAGGCATGGACGCCCGGGCGCCTGCGCCTGGTTGCGGTCCGGGGCCGGAGGCCCGGATATTCCGGGAGGAAGGCGCGGGCCGAGTGAAGAACCGCCACTGCGATCTCCCGGCTGTCGCAGACCTTGTCGAACACGAGGAGCTCCGGCGAACCGGCCGGCAGGGCCTTGCGCAGCATGGCGTGGAGATGGCCGGCCAAGGCGCGCAGCGCATCGCCCGCGCTATCGCCGGGGTCGAGCCGGTCGCGGTAATGCCGTCCCCCGAGGTCGTAGGCGGCGCGGCGGATGGCGGCGTCGAGGGAGAAGCGCCGGGCGCGCGGCGACAGCGCGTTGCAGGACCGACCTTCGGCGTCGAGCGCGCCCTCCCGGGTCCAGCCGGCTTCCAGCAGCGCGATCGCATCGTCGCAGATCTCCGCCGGCGTCACGATCGGCGGCCGTTCGCCAAGGGGCGCCGCCGGGGCCGTCCGGCAATCGGCGCCCTGGAGGGAGGGGTCGGGAAACTGTGTCATGACAGGGTGTCCATGGTGATGTGTGACGGGGAGCGGTCTTGGCGGCGATGCGGCGCGGCGCAGGGCCTCCCGCGCCGCCCTGCCGGCCTGCCCGGCGCCGGCTGGCCGGACTCCGGGTGGCGGAAGGCGCGGCGGAGCGGGACGGAACAACGGGGCCGGTCCGGAACGGGGTTGTCGGGAAGGAGAGGCTCAGGCCGCCGGGCGGCGGGAGCTCAGAGCAGCGAGACCGGCTCGACGCACCGCGGATCGTCGTTGGCGGGCCGGTTGACGTGCGTGCTCACCGGCCAGGCCGTCATGGCGTCCGCGGGACACGGATCGAGAGGAACCTCCCCACCCGCGAGCCAGGCGTCCCAGGCGTCCGGCGGCAGGATGACCGGCATGCGGCCGTGGACCGGCGCGACCGTCCCGTTGGCGGCGGTGGTGAGGATGGTGCAGGTCTCGACCGCATCGCCGGGGCTGCGCTCGGCGAGCGATCCGGTGAGCGCCGCGCCCTCCGGGACCGTCCAGCGTTCCCACAGGCCGGCGAAGGCGAAGGGCGCGCCGTCCCGCAACCCGAACAGCCAGGGCTGGCGGGTCCCGCCGTTGCGCCGCCACTCGTAGAAGCCGTCGGCCGGGATCAGGCAGCGCCGGTGCCGGAAGGCCGATCGGAAGGAAGGCTTCTCCGCCGCCGTCTCGGACCGCGCGTTGATGAGCTTGTGGCCGATCACGTGGTCCCTGGCCCAGGCGGGTATCAACCCCCACCGGAGCATGGCGAGCGTGCGGCCATGCGGTGCGGCGCGCACGACCGCGACGTCCTGGCTGGGCGCGATGTTGTAGCGGGGCCGCAGGTTGAGCGGCGCGCCGATGAGGTCCATCAGCTCATGCAGCTCCCTCCACGAGAGCCTCTGGGTGAACCGGCCGCACATGCCAGCGACATTAGCCGCATCGGCGTCGGTTTGTCATTATTGTTCTTCTATTGTTCTTATGCCACCATGCAAGCCATGGAGAGAAAACACACCATTCCGGTCTCGCGGGAGGACCTGGTGTTCTCGGTCGACATGGCGCTGCGCAAGGCGGAGCGCTTCTGGCCGAAGAAGCGCGGCCCCGGCGACCACGACCGTCTCAGGCCCTTTGCCGAGATGATCGTGGACCATCTCGAGCTGTGCGGCATGCGCTGCTTCAGGAGGCCCCGCGGACCCGGCCACAGCACGCCCGATCCCTGGGCCACGCCGCGAACGGACGGCGGCGGGGACGGCTGACCGAGGCGCAGGCAGGCTATAGCAGGCCGCGCGACTGGAAGCTGACCGTGCCGGTCGGCGTGACGATGAGATGGTCGAGCAGCGTGACCCCGATCGTCTTCAGCGCGTCGCGGACGCGGCCGGTCATGTCGATATCGGCCCTGGACGGTATGGGATCGCCCGACGGGTGATTGTGTACGGCTATCACCCCGCTGGCCTGAAGTTCGAGGCAGCGCACGCAGATCTCGCGCGGATAGGCTGGTGTGTGGCAGACCGTGCCCTGCTGGTGCAGGCGGTCGGCGATGAGCCTGTTCTTCCGGTCCAGATACAGCACGTGGAATTGCTCGACCTCGCGATGGCCGGCGATGGTGCGGCAATAGTCGATGACCTCGGAATAGTTGCAGAGGGACGGGCGCACGGCGGCGGGAACGGCCTGCCGCGCCATGCGGATGCCGAGCGCCTCGGCGGTCTTGAGGGCGGCGAGCGCGTCCTCGGAGACGCCGGGCACGGTGCGCAGCCGGTCCGGACGGGCCGCCAGAGCTCGGGGCGCAGTGCCGAAGGTGTCCAACAACGCGCCGGCCAGCGCCCTGGCGTCGTCCACGCCCTGACGCCCGGCGAGCAGCAGCTCCAGCAGGTCGCGGTCGTCGACGGCGTCGCGCCCGGCGCGCAGGAACCGGGCCCGGAGCCGGCGGCGGCTTACGGCCTCCCGGACCGAGGCCGGGCCCGCCGGCATGTCCAACAGCGGCATCTCGTCGAAACCCGGTCCGGGCCTGTCCTGCGGGCTCATGCGGCAATCTCCCGGTTGGCGGCGTGCTTGCGCTCCGCGGCGCGGGCGCGGCAGTGCTCGATCAGCCGGCCGTATTCGTCGCCGTCGAGGATGCGGTCGACATGGAGCAGCGAGGCGAGCTGGAGGCCGATCAGGCGGATGGCGGGGTCGTCGCGCTGGGAGACCCCCTCCGCGATGGCCTGCCGGCAGGCGGTGTGCAGCGCGAGCGCGACGCCGGAGGGGTTGCAGGCCCCCGGATCGACGATGTCGAGCGCTGCGCGGTGGCGGTCGTACCGGGCGGGAAGGTCCGGGAAGCTCATCGCCCGGCCCTCCTCATACTGTCGACGAGGCCGTCAACGACCGCCGCGTCGGCGCCGCAGGCCTCGCCCCAGCCGCGCAGGTTGCGCTCGAAGTCCTCGACGCAGCCGAGATGGGCGTTGAAGAACGGGTCCTCGGTAGTGGCGGCCAGCACCGACTCGCCGGCAACGGATATCCCGGTGATGGCCGGGAGGGTCATGGGTTCGAGGCCGAGCAGCCAGCAGAGGAAGGCGCCGAACATGGGCGAGAGGCTCTCGCCCCGGCGCGGGTCCATCGGGTGCATCGGCGGCGGCGCGCCGGCGGGCGCGGCGGCAATCGCGGGATCGGGCATGGGCGGTCTCCGTGATCGGGAAAGGAAAGCGCCCCCGCCCGCGTGCCGGGGGACGGGGCGCAAAACCGGGCTGCGCAAAGGGATCAGGCGCCGGCGGGACTTGTGCGGCTGCGGGCGGCCGCGTCGAGTTCCGGACCCAACTCCACGATGCGCCCGGCACGGCGCGCGGCTTCGGCGTAGACGCCGATCGGGTGGACCGGCTGGAACCAGAGGTCCCGCTCGATGCCGAGGCCGAACGGACCCTCGAAGGCCTCCAGTTCGCTGAGGCGCACGCTGCCGAGCTCCGGGGTGCCGAACCCGAGATCCATGAGCCCGAAATGGATATCGGGGTCCTCCGGATCGGCATCCACGATCAGCCAGGTGCCGGCGCCGGCGGGGTTGAACCACTTGACCAGCGGAACCCTGTCGCTGTCGGGGTTCCTGCCGTTGGCGATCAGCTGCTCGCGAAGTTCGGGGGTAAGCAGTTCCATGGGTTGTCTCCCGGCGGGGTGAACGGGTGTGCGGCGGGCCGGAACGCTCCCGCGCCCCGCCCGCCCGGCGCCCCCCGGGAGGCCGGCCACCGCTCCGGGGGAGCGGAACCGGCAGCGGGCCCGATGGCAGGGAGGCGGCGCCAACCCCCGGATGGAGGTCCGGACCGGGTTCCGGCGGCTCAGTGGGGCGCTATCTCCGGTATCGAACCGGGCGGGCCGAGATCGACCGCGACATTGCCGTCGCGGACGGTGACCGTGACGGTGCGGCCGGGCGGCATCAGCCAGAGCAGGTCGGTCCAGACGGCATCGGCGATGGCGCGCTTCTGCGCTTCGTCACCGGGCTCCTCCGGAGCGGGCGCGATGAATGCCGTGCTCGCGGCGGGCATGGCGTCGAGCTTCATGGTTGCGGTCTCCGTCATGGCGAACCGCCCCGGCGCGGGACGGCGGCGGGGCGGCTTCGGGTTGGATGGAAGGTCGGCGGCCCGGCGGCCAGTCAGCCGTCCAGGATGCGGACCCGGGCCCTGCCGTCCTCGACGCGGGCGGCGGGCCGGCCGTCCGGGCCGAGCCACACGGTCACCAGCGGCGGCTCGCCGCCTTCCGCGAAGCGGTCGGGGACAGGGAGTGACCCTTCGCCCCAGGGATCGCGGCCGGCGCCCTCGCAGACCGCATCCACATGGGTGTAGGTGACATGATCCGTGCTGCGCCAGCCGGCGGCGTCTTCGTTGGCGGTGCCGATGGCCTTTCCGAGGGCTTCCTCCAGGCTCCCGGCCTCGACCGTGACGGTATTGGCGTGGTGCGCATAATACCCGCACTGCACGGTCCAGGCCCGGGTCACGACGCGGCCTCCGCGGCGGCGCCGAGGGTCACGGTCACGTCGGGCCGGCGGATGCGGATGTCGACGGTGCGCTCCCGCGGCGCGAGCCATATCAGCTCGCGGCGGACGGCCTCCACGATGGAGGTGCGGCAGGCCTCGTCGTCGGACAGCAGCAGGCGGGTCGCCAGATGCAGCGCCTGCTCGTCGAACCGGTCGCGCTGGGTCTCCCAGCTGTCCGAGTCGGCCTCGTCCGACGGCGAGAAGAACCCGGCCCTGAGAAGTTCGGCAAGCTCGTGCGGCTGGAGGGCGCTGTCCACCGCCACCAGCGGCATGGCGTCGTCGATCCAGCCCCAGGCCTCCCCGGCGAAGACAAGATCGGCCGGCAGGTCGAGGGTGCGCGCCGGACCCGATGCCGGACGGACGGCGAGCTCGAACCGGATGGCGGCAGGCCGGGAGGGCAGCGGCGCGGCCGGTGAACGCGACGTCTCGGGCAGCGGGTACTCGTCGAGCGCCATCCACTCGCCCCCGGCGGCGACCTCGACATGGATCGCGGTCACCCGGTCGAGCCCGTCATACCAGTCGTAGCCCTCCAGCCTGCGGTCGGTCTCGAACAGGTGCCGAGCGATGCCGTCGCGTTCGGCGGCGCGCCAGAGCGCCTGCGCCTCGGGCGGCTCCGGATCGCAGGCCATGACAAGGGCGTCGTGGCCGGCGGCGGCGAGCTTCGGCGGATCGCGCCAGTCGTTGACATCGGCGACGGAGGGCCGCCAGGGCCGCAGCAGGGCCGGCGGCGGTGCGATGCCGATGCCGGCCTCGCGCGCCCGCGTCCAGTCCCGGAAGACGGGGCGCGGGTCGGGGTCGGCGGCCATGGCGCGGTAGGCGGCGAGGCGTGCGGCTTCGCGCATCTCGTCCAGGAAGGCGTTCCCGACCGCCTCCTTGCGGGCCGGCAGGACCAGCTCCAGCTCTGGGCAGTCCTGGATGTCGGCACATACGCTCCAGACGGGCCCGTGGACGGTCTCGACCGCGGGAAGCCCGACCGGCAGGGTGAGGCCGAAGAAGTTGAGGTCGGGGTCGTTGTAGCCGCGGTGGCGGCTCCGGAAGACGCCGAAGGCAAGGCCGCGCCACCGCTCGGCATGGACGGCCCCATCGAGAAACGCACGGCGGGGCAGCTCCTCCGGGCCGGCGCCGCCTTCCGTACCGTCCTCGAAGAGGACCGGAAGCGGGTAATGGCGGGCGGCGTTCTCGGCCGCGTTGCGGATCGCGCCGGCGGACTCGCCCGCCCGAAACGAAATCGACGTCCCATAGGGAAACGGCGCGCTGTCGTCGGCATGAACCTCGGCCTCGGCCTCCCCGAGAAAATGCGCCGGGGCCAGTTCGACCGTCCAGCCCGGCGGGGTCTCGCCGTCCGGTGAACGCGGGCGCGAGGTGACGGTGCAGCCACGGCGGGCCAGGCTGGCGAAGCCGAAGCCGGCGGCGTCCTCGCGCCGGACCAGCTCGTCGGACCAGCCGTTCTGGCCGAAGCTCAGCAGCAGGGCGGGATCGGCGATGCCCTGGCCGTCGTCGGCGACTGTGACGGTGAAACCGTTCTCGCCGCCATCCGGCGACTGCCCTGCCGGCCCGGGGACCGGCGCAGAGACAGAGATATGAACTTGGGTGGCGCCGGCCCGCCGGCTGTTCTGCAGGGTCTCGGCGAAGATGTCGGCAAGGGTTGCGGCATAGATGCGGGTGACCCGCCTGACGGCGCTCTCGTGGATGCGCGCGCGTATGGTCGGCGGGAGAGGTACGGCGGTGGGGCTCATGCGGGACCCTCCGTGACATGCGGAAAGAAAGCGCCCCGCCGGGCGGTGAACCCGGCGGGGCGTCTCGATGGCCGCCGTGGCGGTCAGTGGACGCGGCGGAGGAACTCGGGGATCTCCGCCGGGTCCGCGGGCGGGGCGTGGCCGTTGACCGGACCGGTGTGGATACCGGCGTCGTCCTCCTCGCTGGCCGTGGATGGACCGGTGTCGACCGCTTCGGCAGTGATGCCGTCGCCGGTCTCGTCCGCAGCGTCATCGCCCGACGGTTCGGCCGACGCGGCATGGCCATTGCCGTCAACCGCAGCCGGAGCGTCCCCAGTTGCGGTGTCGGAGCCGGCGGCCCCTTCCACGGGTTCCGCTTCGGCGGAGGCCTCGACGGCGTCCGGCGCGGGCTGCGCCTCCGCCGCCGCGTGGTCCACCACGTCGCCGATGCGCCCGGTATCGAACGCCCTGAAGCCGGGCGGTGTCCAGGCGAGCGCCGCCGCGTGCATCCCGGCGCTCAACCCCGGCGGGGTGGCGCCGGCCGCGAACGCGGTCTCCATCGCCTCCGCCAGCACCGGCTTCCTGGTCTTCGCGCGCGCCGACGCCCAGGCGATGCCGAACACCGTGCGGGCGATGTCGAGGATGCGCGCCTTGGCGATCCGCGACCACAGCATCGCCGCCGTCGGGCGGACATGCTTCGCGAACTCGATGTCGAGGCGGGCCACCGTGGCTTCGAGCTCGGGACGCGCCTCGGGCTCGAAGGCGAGTTGCGGCTTTACCGTGCGCGCGACGCAGGCGGCGAACAGCGCCTGCTTCTCGGCCACGGGCAAGGCCCGGAGCGCCGCGAAGGACTCGCCGTCGTCCTCGATCTCCAGCCAGTCCAACGACAGGCCGGAGCGGTCCTCAAGCATCGCCTCGCCCGGCGACCAGTCGGCGAAACCGGCGTCGTTCATCCGGGTGGTCGGCCGGTCGGCGGTCTCGCGCACTGCGATGTCGAGCGCATGCGGCGTGTAGCCGCGGGTGAACACGGAGCGCCCCATCTGGAACACCGTGAGGTCGAAGGCCGCCTCGAAGTCGCCGGCGAGATGCGCCTTGACCAGCGCGGTCCGGATATGCCGCAGGTCGTCGGCCAGCCCGATGCCGACGCCCGCCTCCTTGCGCGCCTCGGCCTCGCGGTCGCGCGGCGGCGCCATCGGGGTCGAGACCGGCGAACCGGCGTTGTGGACAGCAGGACCGCCGGTGTGGACGCCGTGGGTCGCGGCATTCGGGTCGTGACCGTTGGCGGCCGGGGAGGCGGCGCCGCCGGCCTCTTCCGGCTTCGGCATGTCCTCGGGCTTCACCAGCCCCTGGATGACCTGCATCGCGCCGTCATGGCCGACGGTGACGATGCAGCCCGCCATGGCGAGATCCTCTCGCCGGAACACCGCGCGGGCGTCGACGGCGCCCGCGATCTCGTCGAGGCGGGTCTCGATGGCCTCGGCTTCCGAGACCAGCTCCCCGGTCCACTCCTCATCGTCGATCTCGGCGAGTTCCGCCTGCCGGGCTTCCAGCCTGGCGATCTCGGCCAGCTCCTCCTCGGTCGGTGTGCCGGGCTCGGGCTCGATGCGGCCGCAACTGGCAGTGTCGCTCCAGTCGACCTCGACCATGGCCATGGCCCACTTCCAGCGGGTCGCCAGCTCGTCGGCCGCAGCCTGGAGCTTCTGCGTCGCGAGCTTCTCCAGCAGCACCGGGTCCTCGAACCAGACGCCGCTCTCGTCGTCCCGCGCGAACAGGTCGCGCATGACGGCGCCGCCGGCGGCCTCATAGGCCTCGACGCCGACGAAGCGGGCGATCGCGGTGGCGCCTGGCACCCGCTCCTCGGTCAGCAGGCGCTTCACCTGCCAGGCCGACGGGCGGTATCCCTGGCCCGCGACCTGCTCCCAGACCGCCATCTGGCGCTCGCGGTCGGCGGTGACGGCGAAGGCCTTCAGCACTTCGAGGTCGATCTCGTCCGCGCGGTAGGCGTCCAGCAGTTCCGGCGCCGCGTTGCCGAGGCGGAGGCGCTGCTCG
This sequence comes from Alphaproteobacteria bacterium, assembly GCA_022821735.1. Lineage (GTDB taxonomy): Bacteria > Pseudomonadota > Alphaproteobacteria > Bin95 > Bin95 > Bin95. The sequence goes on from JAJECZ010000193.1 coordinate 15,085, forward strand.
ACGATGCGCTCGGAGGCCCCGAAACGCACCGCGATGGCGGAAACCGATTGGCCGGCGTCGGCCAGCTTCGTGAACGCGACCACCTGGTCGGCGGGGTGCATCGCGATGCGGATGACGTTCTCGGCGAGCGAGAGTTCGGCGGGGTCGGCGTCGCCGGACCTGACCTGGCAGGGCACCGGATGGTCGGCATCGAACACCTTGTCCTCGACCAGCGCCTGCATGGCCCTGAAGCGGCGCCCGCCGGCGACCACCGCGTAGCGCTCGGCGCCATCTTCGGCGGAGTCATCGGTGCGGACGACGAGGTTCTCCAGCAGGCCGAGGGCGGCGATGGAGGCCTTGAGCTCGGCGTCGGCCCGGGGATCGGGCGGGGTCTTGCGGACGTTCTCGGGCGCGAGCGCGAGCCGGCTCAGCGGGATCTCCCGGATGAGCGGCCCGGCCCCGGGGGCGATGAAGTTCATGCGAACCTCCGTCAATGGTGTGTGGAAATGCACGGAAGCGGGGTTCGGCGAGCGACTCCCGCCGGCCCGCGTCCGCGCCGCCCGGAACCGCGCCATGCTCCCCTCCGGACGGAGCAGGCGGCAGGGCGGGCAGCGAAAGCACGGCGGCGGCGCGCGCCGGGGAGGGGGCCGGAAGCGGCGTCCGGGGCCGCAGGTCCGGGAGGACCGCCGTCAGCCGTGCAGGGAGGGAAGGTTCATCGGATATGGCCGGCGAACCAACCGCCAGCCGTCCAGGCAGGGTTCGACCGCAATGGCGTCCCGCGCCGCGGCATCGTGGCGGCCGAGCGCGGCGAGCGCCTCCGCCCGGTCGCGATGCACCGGGATCGCCGCGTCCAGCCGGTCCGCCACCGCGAGCCACCAGTCCACGATCTCGCACACCCCGACCGGGGTATGGGGTGCCCTGTCGAAGGCCACGGCCCCGTCGCCGGCGAACATCCGCTTGCCGCCGCGGCAGCCCCAGATCTCCGGGTGGCGCTCCGCCCACCCCTTCAGCGCAGGCGCGTTCATGAACCCCAGGTCGCGGGCGAGCGCATGGCCGCCCTCGAAATACATGAGCGGCGTCACCGTCCCGTCGGACCTGGCGGCCATCAGGGTCTCGCCGGCATCGTCCGGGGGGAAATCCGCATCGCGCCGCCAGCTCACCGCCGCATGGTCCATCAGGCGGCCGAGCGCATACCAGCCGCCATGGCAGGCGAGCGTGCGGCAGCCGTCGCGGCGCACGATGCCCCAGTCCATGGGAGCCTCCCGGTCGCCGCCATGGGCGTCGACGGCGCGCCGGATGCGCGCCATGGCGAGGCGGACTGCCCCGGGCGAGGGATGGACGGTCTGCATGTCTGTCATCTCCCGGTCGGTGAGGTTGCCGTTCGGTCGGACCCGCTGACTGCCGTGTCGCGCCTGCGCAGCTTGGACGGCCTTCGTCACGTCCCGTCTCCGGCGCCGGGCTCGACAAGGTGGACATAGGCGAGCTCGGCAATGCGGCGTTCGGCGTCGGCGAGGGGGCGCAGCGGCTCCGCGCTCATCTCCCGGTATGAAAGGCCCAGCACAATCGGCAGCGCGCCGAGGCTCCATATGGCGTCCGTCCGCCGGCCGCGCTCGCGGGTCGATATCCAGTCGAGCAGGCGCCCGCCGAGCCAGACCGCCACCTCGCGGGTGCGGTCCGGGCGGTAATACCGCACGGCGCCGAAGCTTGGCGGGCGCGCTTGCCGGGCCAGGACCTTGCCGGTCTCCTCCTCATAGCGGCGGACGGCCTCGGCGAAGTCCGCGCCGGGGCTGTCCCATTGGGGCCCCTGCATGCGCCAGAGGTACTCCTGGCCGGTCAGCATCATGAAGGCGTCGAGCCGGTCCTCGGGGCCGCGCTCGGCGGAGAATGCGGGCGGCGCGTTCGGTGGGGTCGGGGCGCTGAGCCATGCCGGCCTCCTTCTTGCGGAACCTGCCCGCCCGGCGCTGGCCCTTGCCTCCCGATGGCTGGACGCGGGCTCGCGGGCCGGGCCGGTCAGCCGGTGCAGATGCGGTCGAGGGCATCGGCCTCGAAATGCAGGCCTCACGCCTGCCGCCCGTCGTGATCGACCAGGGTCATGCCCGGCGTCACGGAGACGAACAGGGGCGTAATCAGGTAGTCCGGTTCGCCGCCTTCCTGCTGTGGCGGACACCGGCTGACGGCGGCGATGGCGGCGGCCGGCTCCCCCGAGACGAAACAGGAGAACAGGCAGAAACTCCCGGCCTCGCCTCCGGTCAGCGCCTCGAACGCGCGGCGGTGCTCCTCAGTGATGTTGGTCGACATGGCGGCGGTCTCCCCGGCGGCGGCGCGGGGGACCGCCTCTCGGGCCCCCGGTCCGCCCGGGAAACGCCATCCACGACCTCCAGGCGCCGTGCAGCCTATTGGCGGCCGGAGAGCGCGGAGGCGCAGGAAGGCGGGCTGCGATCGGCCCCGGTCGCGAGGCCGCTTGCCGGACGGCAGGGAAACCGGGCGCATTGCCGGAGATACCGGCGGGCCTGCCGGCCGGTTCCGGCCGCCGGAACTTCAACCGGAATGCACCTTGGCCCGGCCGTCGAACTGACCGGTCAGGCGAGGTCGCCGTGTAGGCGTCCGAACTCCTGCATCGGTTGCTCCGGCGACGACAACGCCAGGCGCAGCCGCAATGTCGCATCACGAACGGCCGCAAATCATGCAACTGTGAACCGGTCCACACGGAAAACCGGACATGCCGGGAGGAAACAGCGCATGACAGGCCGTCGCCTTGTTGAAAGACCTGCCTTTCGGATAACCGCGATTGCAGCCTTTGCGTTCCTTGCCCCGTTCGCTTCCCTGCCACAGACGCAGGCGGCGGACTCGCCCTGGTATCTGGGCTTTCAGGTTCCGGTCATGTTTATCGACGACACGGAGTCGAGGACGACAGGCAGCAACACGATCCAGGGCCATGCGCTGCCTTACAGCGCGAGGGCCACCTCCGAATACAAGGCCGGTTTCAAGCTCGCCGGCATAGTGGGCTATGAGTTCGGCGGGAACCTGCGCGTCGAGGGCGAACTGTTCTATGCGCGGGCCAGGGTGGACAGGCAGATTTACGGCAGCATCGTCTCGGCGGGAAATCCGGTTCCCGTCAGGGTGAATGTTCCGATCTCCGGCAGCGCCAGCCAGACGGGCGCCATGGCGAATATCTGGTTCGACATTCCGACGGACACCGACTGGACCCCTTATGTCGGCGGCGGCGTCGGCCTCATCCGGGTGGACCAAGGCGATCTGGAATACGACGCCAACACGCTGGCGAACAGGCTCGCAAAACTGCAGAACCCGAATGCGCCCGATTTTCCGCCCGGCTTTGTCCCGGAGATTTCATCGACCGATACCGCGTTCGGCTATCATTTTGGCGCCGGCGTCGGCTACCGGCTCAACGACAGGACGGTCTTGCAGTTCGGCTACCGCCTGCAGGCTGCGAATGACCTGGAGTTCGACGGCCGGAACGCCTTCGGCAACAGCATCGATGTAAAGACGGAACTGCGGGCGCACCTGTTCGAAATCGGGGTGCGGATGCGGTTTTGACAGGCGTTGGTTGCCGACAGCCGCAGCCATGCACCGGTCCCTCCAATGATCCCGGGGCGCGAACGCCACGGACGCCCGCCCGGAAGAAAAAGAACAGGAAGACGCCCACGAAATTGCCGATATGCAGTACGTTGAGCCGATGTTGCATGTTGGGCGGGACTCGCCCATGAATTGTCGTTCGATGCGAGCCGAAGACAGGAGACCGTCTGCATGATCGAGGAAACCGCCCTGACGAAAGGTCAAGTCCGGAAGCTCACTGCCCTTCGCAAATCCCTCGGGCCTGCCATTGCCGACGAGGCATTTGCCAAATGGCTCGGCCAGCGGGTCGAGGCGCCAGAGGCCGACAGGGACGCGGAGGTCATCTCGGATGCGCTGTGGACTCTGGTCCAGGCAGGCAGGCTTTCGATCCGGCGGGGCGGCTACATCGTGCGGCGAGGCCGTAGGCGCGTCATCGTCGAACCGGGCGAAGCCTGACCGCCGGCGACAAACCCGTCGGCTCCGCGTGCGGGACGCAGCAAGGAATGGCACGAAGGTGGAAACAGCACAGGGACAGACAAAGAGCGCCTCCACGTCGAATCCGTGCGCTTGCGACACGATGACGGATGTCACCGCCCACTCGTCCATCCGGTACAGGGAATGCAAGCAGAGCGCCAACTTGGGCTCCCTGAGCGCTCCCCAGCCGCCCCGGCGTGACAGAACCGGCAGAAATGTGCCTTCACGGGTCTAGAGGGAAACGGCATGTCCTCAGGTAGTCCAGCCATTCATGCCAACAGTAAACCACCGAAGGGTCACCCCGACCGTCACCTTACATTGCCAAGGTGGACACGAACCGTCAGAAATGCGATCAAGGTGGTCGATGACGTTGAAGTATTCCACTGACGCGCAGCTCTTGCCAGGAACCGACAATTGGATGCAGCTAGGGCGCAGCGAATCTTCAGCGACCTCCAAGGCGTATCCGTCGGCGGATGGATTGTAAGCCGGTACATCGGCCATGGTGGATCAGCAGTCGTCTTGGAAGGTCGCCGAGGAGGTGTTGTCTCTGCATTAAAGTTGATCGACCCCGAACTTGTTGAACGATTTGGGAAAGAACGACAAATAGCTCGCATTCGCCGAGAAGGTGAGCTAATTGCACACGACAATCCATATTTGGTTAAAATATACGATGCCAACGTGTGTTTAGAGACCGACTACCTTTATGTGGCCATGGAATTGCTAGAAACCCCAACCCTGACAGACTTGATTCCTGATTTCCCTCGTGACAAAATTCTCCCTATACTTGAACAAGTAGCTCATGCCGCCAAATACCTGGAAGCGAAAAATTTTGCTCATAGAGACATTAAACCGGATAACGTTTCAATCACCGCAGATTACAAGACAGCTAAACTTCTTGATCTTGGCATTATTCGTCCCGTGCTAATCGAGAACACCGGCAACGTTACTGAAGATGCCTTTATTGGTACCACTCGGTACAGCTCTCCAGAATACTTAACTCGTGAAGGAGATGGGGACAGCCCATGCCGCTGGCGCTCCTTAACCTTCTATCAACTAGGAGCGCTTCTACACGACATGATAATGAGGCGACCGCTTTTTCATGACATTGATCACCCCCGAACCCGGCTCACTGACGCGGTCCGCTACACTACACCCGCAATCGAGTGTGCCGAGGTACACCCTAGGCTTGTGTCTCTAGCGAAGTGTTGTTTGCACAAGAACTGGCGTCTTCGATTAAATCTAGTAACTTGGGACGCCTTTTCAACGAATCCCAGGGCAATTGATGCTCGTTCGGCGAAACAGAGGGTACTCGACCGCGTTGAGGCGGGACGAGGCTCTGCCGCTGAGCCGGAAACGCCGGTAGCAGTGCGTTCTCAAAGGAGTGTAGTGGCGGGCATTCGTGCTCATATGGCCAATACCATTCATCAATCTTGTACAGAGTCTGGGGCTTTTCCGCCCATCGCGATCAATGATCTGGGAGACCCTGATCAACCATGGCTCATCATGCGCGCTGGCCCTTCCCAACAACACGCATTGGCGGATGTTCTGATTGTCGGGTTTCTTCTAGAAGTCCTCGATGAGACTGGCGTGTACGTTCGGATTAGCGCAGTATCAGCTCTCGGAGAGTCTCAGTTTCATGCTGAAATGCCGGAGCTTTTGCAGGTCTACTCGGGTGAAGTGACGTCGCCGCAACTACGATCCGAAGTTGACAGCTATATGTTTCTGGCTTTCGATCATGCCCAGAGAAGTATTACTCATCGTGAGTCGAATGTGCTGTCACTAGAGGTGCCGCAATGACAAATGTATTCGAAACCTGGTGGCGTGAGCCTTCGGAACTAGACCACGAGCAGGGGAATGTTATTTCTCTACCACCGGATGGCAGTTATCTTGTGAAGGGCCCACCGGGCAGCGGGAAGACAAACCTCCTGCTTCTTCGGGCCAATTACGTCACACTCAGGGAACATTCTAATCTTGTGGTTGTAACGTTCAACCGGACGTTGAGGGAGTTTATTCAATCTGGTGCCCAAAGGTACTCTTTTGAGCCAAACCGCATTGTGACAGTAAGGCAGTTTTTCAACGAGCTGCTAAAGGAGGCAAACCACAGCTATGAAGAGGCTGGAGATTTCGGAGAGATGCGGCGGGCTAGGTTGGAAGCTGTTCAGGAGATCGTAGCTAATAGAGGTGGCGCAATTTTTGATGTAATCTTGCTGGATGAGGCACAAGACTATGTGTCTGGCGAGATAGAGGTGTTTCGGTCACTTTGCCATGATCTGTTTATGGTAGCGGATTCTCGGCAACAAATATATCCAGGTGATACGGATATGGGGTTTCTTGAAGATAAGGTTGATGAGCAAATCGAGTTGACGCGTCATTATCGGAACGGTTTGCCTATATGTCAAGTCGCGGACGGAATTGGAGGCACGTTCAGTCGCCCCTATACAGCGATTTCACCAACATGCAATTACAATTCTCCGGACCTTCAACCATCAGTGGAGATTTTTCGCGGAAACTTTGATACACAATGCGAAGAGATAGCTCGCCGGCTACAGAACCAACGAAGAGCGTACCCGGAGGCCGTTCTCGGAGTAATTTGCCCGCGACTTAGCGAGGTGAGCCGTATCAGTGAGTTCCTGTCGCGGACGGAGTTGGCGGATCTGGTGTGTGTCCAAACAAGGGAGGATGGGTATCAACCGGTGGATCCGAGCAAGCCAATCTGGGTGTCCACGGTGCATAGCGCGAAGGGCTTGGAATTTCGAGCATTGCACTTCGCATCTGCTGAAATCGTCACCCATTTTGGCGCGGAACAGAAACGCTTGACCTACACCGCTGTGACTAGGGCGAAGACGGCGCTGAATGTCTATCATGACAGAGCGTTGCCGGGGTACTTTGACGCAGCGTTGAATGCTGTTCGACCAGTTGCGAGGCCGAACGCGGATATCGGGGTCGCTTTTGGCACGAAGTGAAACATACTGGGTGGCGGACTTAAGCCGCGAAGACATCGTTGAGGTTGCTAGGGGAGGCCCTGCGAACCCGGTGCGAGTGCCTGCCTCGCAGATCCCTAGAATGGATGCGGGACCAGACGGGGCATTGGCGGTATGGCGTGCAGTATCCAAAGGTGAGCTCGGTTGCCTGCCCCAAGTCATTATTGCAGACCAAGGAGTTCTTGAGGACTTCACCGCGTGGGCAGCGACCTATTTCCCAAGCTTGGGTCCCCTAAGTGCCCAAACCCGGTTGCTGACGCCAACGGTCTTGCGAGAGGCGCGTAGGAGAGAGAGCGCGACCAACTGGAGAAGGCTAGCGGCGTGCGCGGTGGCGCTCTGCTTTGGGGAGGTACTAAGTTATACAGATCAGTCCAGACGAGCGACGGATATTACCTTTATCATGTGCCGGAGTACACTTTCCTTTACCTTGATACGCAGTGCAATACTGGGTTTTCAACCAAGTAGAATAAAGGAAATAGCGCAATCATGGAGAAGTGTTAGGAGTAGGCTAGGTCAGTCCACTAACGTGGAGTCTTCACAGCTCGTTCAAGAAATTATATTTGACTTGGCCAAGAAGGCCGAGGTGGGCACAACAGCAAAAGGAAGGGCACTGCTGGGTTACGATCTCGATGTGCCTTCAATTCTTGGTAGATATGGCGTATATGGCGTTGGTAATGAAGGGCCTTTATTTTCTAGCCGGCAAAAGCATGAACGAAGCCTGACTGCGGAGGAAAGGGTCGAAATATTTGATCGTGTGAGCACGGCGCTGGTGCATGAAGGAGGGCGGGGAGATCTAGAGAAAGGGTTGATCTTGGCGACTCTGGCATACTGGTGCAGAGCAGGCTTTCCCCAGCAGTTAGCGATTATGGCGCCCTATCAGGAGGTGTTTCCGCAAAGCACCATATGGTTAGCCGCGCTACAGCAAGAAAGCGCAAAATCGGATGCGCTAGCGATTGGAGAAGGGATTGGCTGGCGTTTGGCTAGGGAGTTATTTCGCGCCGGGGATGTATTTGCCACGCCAAGTTGCGATATATCGGAATTGGAGCTCGAGGTGTTGATGAGAGGAAGCAACTTCAAAGGCTTGACGACTGCCTCGGATAGAGCCCGACTGGAAGTGGAATTGTTTCCAGGGGTTACAACGGTTGTGAGAACCGAACACTACTCGGTTCAAAGTCCGGGTGAGGTGCCGATAACTGGCAACACTCTTCATAGTGCTTTCGAAGAAAAAGAAAGAGAGAGGGCATTGAAGTCAGTGGAGAGTTCGTTACAGAGAGCCGTTAGGGATATTCAAAGGTTGCGGAGACAAAAAAGAAGGTAGAGCGGTGTGGGTGTCACCCGGCTCATGGCCTTGACCCCTCAGAATCCATTGGGAGCGATTGCTTGTGGATGCTGATCGGCGTCGAAATAGCGCGCCGAACAACAAGGGCTGCATTATGCGGTCAAGTATCAACTTTTACCCAGAACATCGGTCAGCTTTTGCGCCTTCTGCAGGCTTGCGAACGACGTGTAGCGAGGGCTCTGCATGGCACCCTGCGGAGCGTTTCCGTAGGGAATAGGCCCGATAGGCTTGGCGCTCTCCGAAAACACAACCTTGTACTTTCCGCCTTCGCCATAGGGCTCGATACGGGAGACAGGGGCGTAGTGCGTGATGGCGGAAACAGGCTGCGTGCGATATGCGGCGATGTATTTGATCTTGTCGAGCATGCCGCCGGAGATGCGAATCGCATACCAACAGTGTTGGCCGAGGAACGTCTCCTCGAACCCGTCCTTCTGGGCCGGAACGATGATCGTGTCGCGCTTCCGGCTTGTCGGCTGTGCGCTGGACAGAGGATCGGTGGCGAACGGAGCCGCGACCGCCTTCGGGAACTCGAAGGCCCGCAGACCGACCAGAGGAAGAATCTGCAGAATCTCCTTCATGAATCCTTGGGTGTCTGCCTTCTCGGCTTCAGTCAGCGATGGCTCCTGGGGCGCGTTGCCGTTGTCGAGAAGGGAGCGCCCTGTCTCCACACCTCGCTTGACGAGGGCATATTCGAGCCAGGTGACGTGCGCCCGGTTCAGTCCGCCGGAGGTCGAAACGAACACCGCGGCCCAATCCCAGAAGTCCTTGTCCTTGTGGTGCGAATCGATGCGCCCCTTCACGCCGTCGGCCTGCCCGATATAGAGGGTGGGCAGATCGTCATCCTCGTTGCGGTAGCCGACGAGAACGTAGATGCCGGTGCGCTGCATTTCGCTGCGCTGGCGAACCTCGGACCAGTCGGACCTGCGAAAAACCAGCCCAAGGCCGGTCCAGTTCATGCGGTCGATCAGGCGGACCCCTTCCGGATCGCCATCAGGGACAAATATGCGGATGGTGAACGGATCAGCCATTATTGTCTCGCGACGAGAGACGCGGAACTTGCTTCGTATCGATATTGGGTAATGGTTCCATCCCGGATCTTTTGAACTGCGTCGTCGATGACGTCGAGAGGCACCAGGAACCACTCGCGCGGCACAACCGGATTGCCGAAGCGGTCTTCGATCTCGATGTCAAGACGCGCCGGCGCGAAGATGCGGTGGATCAACTGCTCCAGCTTCGCGCGGTCGATGTTGTAGAGACTATAGGTGGCGACGATCTGGACCTCGGCCATCAGGAACGTCGGGTCGAGCCGGGCGCCGGCGATGCGCGTTTCCACCTTCGCGGTGGTGACGCCGATTTTATGCACGAGGTCACGGTTTTCAGCGACGAACGGAATATCCGCCTTGCTCCGCAGCACGTAGATGGTGCCGCTGGCCTCGTCGCCGTCCGCGGTCATGTCAGCAAACAGCGGACCCGCCGACGTCTCCAGTATCCGTCTGCCCTTCTCGTCCTTGTGCAAGGCCCGCTGGAGCGAACGCCTGAGCATGTTGCTCTCGGTGCCGTTATCAAAGATCACGCGCAGCCGCGCGTCGCGGTCGCCGTAACGCTGCGTGAACTCCTCGCCCATCTCAGCGACATAGGCTTTCTGCCCGCCAATGATGAAGAACCGGCCGGGCTCGATGTCGGCCTGGATGCCAAGGGGACGGGTTTCCCGGAGACCGGCGTCCAGTTCCTTCTGGACTTGCTCGAAGAGCGGACGGAACGTCTCGAAGTCCTCGCATTTGCTGCGGGTCGCGATCTCCTCAGCGGCGCGTTTCTCTGCGCTCGATCGCACGTGGCGGAGTTCGCCAATGTCCGGCGCGGCAGACTCGACGCCGAGCTCCGCCAGCAAGGCGTCGTCGTCCATACCGTCCGGGGACGGGGAGGCGGTTTCGGCTGGATGGCTCAGGAGATCCTGATGGTCGAGAGAGGATAGCAATTCCCGACATTTATCCTGCTCGCGGATACGGTCCAAACGCACCGCATAGAGACGTTCGAAGATGTCGCCGTCCTCGCTGTGGCGCGGAGCGTGGCCATGCGCCTCGACGAAACGCTGGATTTCTTCGAAGCCCGCGATGATCCTCTCTTCTTTCGGCGTGCGGCTTGCCGCCTTCTCCGGCTCGACGACGACGCCGAGGTCCGCGAGCAGGGCGTCGTCCTCGTCGGTGAACTTCCTATCCATCGGCGGCCGCAGCCTTCATGCGGGCGAGGAACGCCACGCCCTCTGCCATGCGCTTCTCCCATGGATCCGCTGACGTGATCGACGGCAGGCGGCCGCGCTCCTGCTTGAACCGGAGGGCTCGCCGCGCGAGGTCGCGCGCCTCCTCCGGAGTGAGTTGGATTTTCTTCGCCGTGATGATGGCGGCGACCTGTTTCAGGCTCTCCTCGCTCATCGCTTTGGCCAGGATCGCGTAGGCCTCGCCGAAGGGGTTGATCCTGTCGATCAGGTCGATTTCGAGGTCGCGCACGTCCATGGCGAATTTCCGGACACCGTCGATCAGCGCGGTGCCGCCGTTCGACTGTGCCTGCGGCTCATCGAGCACGGCCTCCTTCGCCTTCTGGGTCAGGTTCAGCGCGGCGATGGCGTGCTGGCGAACCGCCTCCCGGTCTTCTTCGGAGAGTTCGGGATATCGATCCGTGACGATCTTGCCCATACGGACCTGGGTCAGTTCCTCAGGCACGAGTTCCTCGTCGAACAGCCCGCGCTCTACGGAAGTCCTGTCCTGCGCGAACGCAGCGATCACCTCGTTCAGATCCTCCCGGCAGATGCGCTCAGCCTCCTTGCCCTTCGGTGCCACCAGTCCCTTGATCTCGATGTGGAACTGGCCGGTATCGTGATTGAAACCGACATTGCACTTCTCCGGGTCGTAACCTTCGTCGCCGTAGTCGGCGCCCTCGACCGGACCGCTTTCCGGTCTCTTCGGCGTGAAGTTGAAACGGGGCGCGAGCACCTGCTCCATCAACAGGCTCGCCGCGATAGCCTTGAGCGTATCGTTCACGGCCTCGGTGACCGCCTCTTCCGAGGCGTCGGGCTCGGCGATCAGGTTGGTGAAGCGGGCGCGGGCCTTACCAGGCGCATCGCGGGTCGCGCGGCCGATGATCTGCACGATCTCGGTCAGGCTGGAGCGGTAGCCCACCGTCAGCGCGTGATTGCACCAGATCCAGTCGAAGCCCTCCTTGGCCATGCCGAGGGCGACGATGATGTCGACATGGTCGCGGTCGCTCATCCGGTCCGTGTCCCGGAGCGCGGCAGCGACCGGCTCCCGCCTCACAGGGTCATCGTCGACCAAGTCAGCGATCCGCAGAATGCGGCCTCCGGGCATCCTGACCAGCTGAAATCCGGTCGTCGCGTCCGTGCCTTCCCACTCGCCCAGCTCCTCGATGATGTGCTCCACCTCACGAATCTTGTCCTTGGTGCTCTCGCGCGAATTGACGCTGGGGATGTGGATGATCGTCTTCTCGCCCGGATCGAGCACCCGCAGGATGTCGTCGGCATAGTTCCCTGTGTAGAAGAAATAACCGATGTCGAGCCGCTTCAGATACTCATAGCCGTTGAGCTGCTCGTAGTAGGTATATGTGACGGTCTCGAACCGCGCCTCGTCGTGGGGCATAAGCACGGGCTGGGCATCGCCCCGAAAGTACGATCCCGTCATGGCCACGATATGTGTCCGGTCGCGGGCAATGAGCTGTCCGACATGCTCGCCCAGCCGATTGTCGGGATTGGCCGAGACGTGGTGGAACTCGTCGACCGCGATCAGTCGGCCGTCGAAAGCATCCGCGCCGAACCGTTCCATGGCGAAGCGGAAGGTGGCGTGGGTGCATACCAGGACGCGGTCATCGCTCTTGAGAAAGGTCTTGACGGAATTGACCTTGCCGCCGTCCGTGCCCGGAGCGTTGCAGAGGTTCCATTTCGGGGCAACGGTCCAGTCGGCCCAGAAACCGAACTCGCGCAACGGCGCGTCAGCGAAGCTCGCCCCTATGGTCCTCTCGGGCACGACAATGATTGCCTGACGAAGGCCCTGGTTGTGCAGTTTGTCGAGCGCGATGAACATCAGCGCCCGGCTCTTGCCCGATGCCGGTGGCGACTTGATCAGGAGGTACTGCTCGCCGCGCTTCTCCCACGCCCTCTCCTGCATCGGGCGCATGCCGAGTTCGTTGGATCGGGTGGAACTGCCGCTGCAGGCGTACGTGACGGAAACGGAGGGGGCGCTTTCGTTCATGCGGGCCTGACCCTCCGGTCGAAGCGGCGAAGGAACAGGCGTGCCGTCACGAGCGAAATCTGAAGCCTGAAGGTTGCATCTTCTTCCTCGGACAGGCCCGGATGTCCGCCATGGGGATGCATTCTGCTCATCAACCCCTGAACGTATTGTGGCTTTTGGTTGTTGGGATTCCACTCGTTGTAGTCGATGAGCAGGAACGGTGGCTGAAGGCGGCCGAGATAGTCCCGTTTAGCCTTGCCGTCACCGCTACCAGCATAACCCAACCCGGTGGCGATTTCGTTGAGGTAACTTTCATGGAAGTTTCGCAACTCTCCGTTGGCCGATGACCACTCCCCACGTCCGAATGCTGAGAGTGCCTGAGTCAAATGCCCCTTCGCAACGGTAAGGCCGTGTCGGTTCAATAGCAGTGCAATTTCGGTTTCAGCTTCCCGGAAATCGAGTTCGGGAACGTCTGAAGGCAGCATCCGCACAAGCTGAACGGTCGTTTCCGTTTGCTCGCTTGGCCAATAGGCTTCGGAGTCGACCTCTTCCTCCGTCGTGCGAACTTCGAACCCGTCAAATCGCAAGCCTGCAACGAGCTTCCTCCAGGCAGCCGAATGTTGCATGTACTCGGCCGCCGAAATCGCGATTTCGACTACTGCGCGGCTCAAGTGTACCCGTCCACCTTCTGTCAGGACCTCAATTTCCTCCTCGCAGGCGATACGCGCCCAGTCCGCAACCCGCGCCGGTTTGCTCGACGCTCTGCACCTTCCTGCTATACCCCACTCGACCTCCAGCACCTCCATGGCGCCGTGTGACTGGAAACTCGAAACGACCTCGGCAGCAGCGACGACGGTCATGCGACTGAACTCGCTCATGCCGTTCCCTTCGCTTGGCTGCTCATGTCGATGTAGAGTTGGAAGAGCTTCTCCAGGCGTTCCGTGTCGTTTCGGAAGCGGCGCCCGATATAGATGCGCTCGAGAATCTCGTCGTTGCGTTCATGCGCCGCGCGCAGATCGTTCGGCATCTTCGAGGGATCGTAGAGGTCGGCGATGGTTGCCGGGAAGTGTGCCTCCCGGGTGAGCAGAATATTCTCAGCGCTGTCCGTGAGGTCGGCCTTGTTTTTCTTCGTTAGCGAGGGCACCGGAAATGTATTCCATCCGAGGACACTGGAATAGGAAAACCGCATTTCCAAACGCCCACACACTGCGCCAATCCATGCGATATGCAGTTTGGAAACAACAAGCGCCATATTCCAGAGTGGAGCATCATAAAGGGCGTAGCATTTGATAGTAGCGACCGCCCGTTCATTCATTAGGTCGCAAGGAAGATATTCTCTGTTCTCCGACGTGGTTTGAGGTACTATCATAAAATTGCTGCCAGCCGCCGTAACGTCACGAAAGCGATGAGGGGTGCCCGCCAGCAATTGCGCTGTTGTGTCAGTTAACTTTTTGCTTCTCACTTTGCGGACTGCCTGGACACGTCGCCTTATGCCTTCGATGGCGTTCGCCTCATTTAATGATTCATCATCGATCCAAAGACATACCCGCGGGATGCCACTGACCACTTCCTTCGCCCCATAAATGGGTCGAAAAAATTTCACTGCTCGGGCGTCTTCGGCGATCAAGCTACGTGCGTCGGCAGGAGACATAATTAAATCGATGGCAAAATACGGATGATTACCATTGCTCATGGGTGAAATTTCGGAAATAGGTGTCGTCTCCTTTCTTACATAGAGTTCTGGGCCCGGAATAAGGTACCCGTTGATTTCAGGGACATGTCGAATGGAGGTCTTATTATCTTCAACATCGAAGAGCCTTACAGCTTTAGCATGGCTCGCGGAAAGTCCAATAACTATGACAGTAATGCCAGCATTATTGGCAGCCAAGTTTTTCCACTTGAATGAACGATACGCGAAATGGATAGAGGCACCCAATTGGCTCAGAAGAGGCCATAACACAGCAACTTGGCTGCCTTGGCAGATTGAATTCGTGGCGACAAGTGCTGCTGCGCCGTGAGTTTCCTTGAGGAAGACCGCGGCCTTTAGGAACCAAGCAGTTACGTAATCGAGGTTTCCCCAGCGCTTTATAGTCCCCTTGAAGATGTGCTCAAGATCTTGTTTCTGTTCTTTCGATTGCTTGTTGTAGCCCGAGTAAGGAGGATTTCCGCAAACATAGGTCTCGCCGCCTTCGTTCTCGAAGTCGATCTCGGCCTGATCGAGCGGTGTTTCGAACAGGTCATCGGCGGTATGCTTGACGGCGGTACCGGTAGGCGGGCAGATGTTTAGCCAGTCGAGCCGCAGCGCGTTCCCACAGGTGATCCAGTTCATGGCGTCAAGCGGAAGGAATTCCGTCAGCGCTTCCCGCTGGCCACGATGCAGCACGTCGCACTGATATTCTGCAATGACCAAGGCGAGGCGGGCAATCTCGGCCGGGAAGTCCCGCAACTCGATGCCCCGGAAGTTGGTCAGGGGAATATCCGATCGGCGCCCGCTCTCGCGCCTTCTCCTGTTGACCTCCGCCTCGATCTCGCGCATCTCTTTGTAGGCGATGACCAGAAAGTTGCCAGAACCGCACGCTGGATCGAACACGCGGATACGAGCCATGCGGTTGCGCAGGTTTAGAAGCTTGCGAGAATTGGTCCCGGCGTCTTCCAGTTTCTCGCGAAGATCGTCGAGGAACAGCGGATTGAGCACCTTCAGGATGTTCGGCACGCTGGTGTAGTGCATGCCGAGCGCGCCGCGCTCCTTGTCGTCGGCGACAGCCTGGATCATCGATCCGAAGATGTCCGGGTTGATCTTCTTCCAGTCGAGGTTCCCGATGTGAAGAAGATAGGATCGCGCAATCCGGCTGAACCGAGGCACCTCCGTCGACTCCGAGAAGAGTCCTCCGTTCACATAGGGAAACGAGGCGGCCCAGCGCGGGATGTCAGCACCCTTCCGTGCCTGAGCATCCGTATTCATGGCGCGGAATATCTCGCCGATCACCTCGTGGGTGTTCGAACTGTCGGCCGCGCTCATCCACTCGATCGTATCAGTGAAGAGCCCCGATACGTTGAAGATATCGGTGTCCTCCGCGAAGAAGCAGAAGATGAGTCGCGCCATGAAGTGATTCATTTCGGGACGGCGCTCGGCAGCGCCCCATTTCGGATTCTCCTTCAGCAGTTCGACATAAAGCCGGTTCAGGCGTCCGGTCGCCTTGATGTCGAAGGCGCTCTCTCGGATCTGCTTGACGGTCGTGATGCCGGCGAGAGGCAGGAAGAAGCCGAAATATTCGGGGAAGTCCGGATAGTCGCAGACGATGACGTCGCCGCTGCTCAGCTCCTCGGCGTGGAAATCCTCCCCGTCGGTGGCAAGGACGAACTTGGCCCTGGCGCGCGTCGTCGCCGGGCTGGCCTTGAGCTCCGCCAGAGTCGCCGCCGCCCCGCCTTTGGGACACACCTTGATGTGGATGTTGCTGCGCTGCAGCACGCCGCCAAGGTCGGAATTGTTCAAAGCACCGGAACGAAGCCGCTTGACCGTCGTCGTCTTGTTGCCGAAAGCCTCCAGGAACGCATAGGGAAACTCACCGCCCTCGAAGGGCCGTTCGGCGAGCGCGGATACCGCTTCTTCGATCTCAACGGCATTCATCGATCAAATCCTGTCCTAATCAAGGATAGGCGATTGGGCTTGGCAAGCCCACTACCGGGAAGAGACTCAGGTGCCGGTGGTGTAAGAACTTGGTGTCTTTAGCAGCGCGCGGCGGGAAGGGTGGAGTCGCTCAGGCCCGCTCGGAAAGGAGCGCCAAGAGCGGCGGGTTGATGTAGAGGTTTTCGCGCCCCGCTTTGATCTCCTCGAGGAGGCCTTCGGCCGTGAGGGCTTTCAGGTAAATGGCGGCCGTCTGGCGCTTGGCTATATCCGCCTTGACCACGTCGCCGATCCGGCAGTAGGGATGCACGAAGATCAGTTCCGCGAGTTCCCGGGAATAGATCCTCGGCATCCTCTGTCGAATTGCGGCGCCCGTCTCGTCGAGAAGCTCACGGATCGCACGGATTTTGGCCGTAGTCCATTCGGCTGTCGATCTGATAGCCTCGAGAATGAACAGTATCCACGTTTCCCAGGCCTGTCGGGTAGTGACCTCGAGCAGATACCGGTAGTAGAGCGCCTTGTTCCGGATGATGTGTCGGCTGAGATAGAGCACGGGTATGTCCAGCAGGCCCTTGTCGACGAGATAGAGTAGGTTCAGCACGCGTCCGGTTCGTCCGTTTCCGTCGACGAACGGGTGGATCGCCTCGAACTGATAATGCATGACGGCAAGGCGGATCAGCGGGTCGATCTCCCCATCCTCGTGAATGTAGCGCTCCCAGTTGGCCAGCTTGCTACGGAGAACGTCCTCTCCTTCCGGCGGCGTGTAGATGACCTCGTCGGTCGCATCGTTCACCAACGCCGTTCCCGGCGTGGTGCGAATGTCGAGTTCCACCCCCTTGATCGTTCGACAGACCTCGACAGCCATGGTGGTCGCAACCGGCCGCTGCCCCAGCATCTCGAAACCTCGGTGCAACGCGGTGCGGTAGCGCAGAGCTTCCTTGGTGGCAGGGTCGGCTCGACCCGCCGCGTCGTTGGCATAGCGGAACAGCCGGTCAGCCGTCGTGACGATGTTTTCGATCTCGGAACTCGCCTGCGCTTCGAGCAGGGGGATCGAGTTGATCAACATCGCTTGGTTCGGGATGAGATTCCCGGAGACGCGGAGCTCGGCCAGTGCCGCGCGCGCGGCAATGCAACTGCGGAGAATGGCCTTGGTTTCCGTTTCCGATGCCGGCGGCAGGTCCGGAAGGTCGTTGAAGGGACAGCCGGGGTCGAAGGTCATGTTGATGTATCCTGCTTCTCTCGACAAATTTTCCGAACATGTCGATCCTGTCGACTTGTCGCTTCAACGTGTCGATGAAATGAGAATACATCGACCCAATGTCCCGTAGCAAGAAGATGGGCTGGTAATGTCGCCCACAGTTCATCGGGCTGTCCAAACTCTCTACTACGGCTGAAGAGACCGCCGAGATGCAAGCGCTGATACGACGGATGGGTTGCGCGTACCGCCGCCGCGTTGGAGCGCGAACCTGACGAAAGAGGCATCAACGTCTACCTGCGTGCTGCCGCAGCGAGCCTCCGGAAGGCTGGATCGGATGTAGAAGAGGGGGCTTTGGATTCTATTCGACCCAGCGCGGCGCCGAGGTCATCGGGAATTGCTGCGTATTGCGTGTCGCCGACCGTCAGGTCGAGCAGCCGCAGGAACGCGAGAGCCTTCGGCGCATCATCAATCGCTTCCGACAGTTGCGGCATCCGCAGCTGTTCCGACATACCGCCTTCAAGGAAGCCGTAGCCGAGCATCGACGAGCAGTCGAAAGGAACGAGGAAACGCTCGATTTCGTCGACCGCTTCCGAAAATGCCTCGCCCGAGACTGCCGGGAGACAGGCAAGTTGATGACTGACGCCTGCGGTGGCGAGGGATCGTTCCTGCGGCCAGACTTGTTCCAGAAAGGGCTTGACGGCCGACAAGAACGATATGCGCGCCGTGTGTGGCCCGTGGTCGACCTTGTATTCGTAGTCCTGAAACTGCCGGATCGCCAAGGCGGCCCATTCCCGTATGTCATCGTCGGCAGCGCGCAGCGCCTGGGAAATACGGGCCGGGGAGACGGCCGGCTCGCGCTGGTCCTTGAATGCGGTCAGTCCTTCGTGGACCAGACAGGACACAAGGTCCTTCCGGGCTTCCTTGTCGAGTCGATCATCGAGAACCCTTTTCGATACCTCGTCGCCGATAATTTTCAGGACTTCCGAATCAATCCAGATCGATGCGACTGCACGCCAAAGCAGGACCGATTTGTCGTCGTCCGCCAGCAGCGGCTCGACGAGCTGCCGCCTCGCCCATGCAGGGTCGGCCCGAAGAAGTTCCGGTAGCTTCCGGGTAAGCTGACAATGTGCGATGAGACCGCTGTAGCCCGGCGCGGCAATGGTGCAATCGCGCATCTGCGCGAACAGGCTTCCATCGTCGATTGGATGGCGACTTTCGTCGGTGACCCGAACCAACTCCAGAAATACCCGGAGAAGCTTCCCGACAGGCCGGGGAAACGCATCGATTTCCTCCGGTGCGCGCCCTTCGCCGGCTGTCCGAACAGGTATGTCTGCGAGGTCCCTGTCGTTTCCGGCCGTGGTTGCATTCTCGGCCTCGACGGCAACCGGCCATGCGCGCAGCCAGGCCCGTTGTCCCTGCTTGCTCTCGATTACGTGCTCGGACCACATGTAGAGCCAGTGGCAAATTCCGCCGACCGCCGCCTCGACGGTCGCGTCGGAAAGCCGGTTCAACAGGCCCAGGACCCGAACGGCTTCAGACCGGGTGTCGCGCGGCGTCTCGCTCTCTGGCTGCGACCCAAAGTGCGTGTGCGTATATCCGAACCGATCCCAGAGGCGAGGGAAGCGATCGACCAGAGAAGCCGCACTCTCGAGATCGCGCAGAACATGAACGGCCCGACCGGACTGTTGGAGCCAGTCCGAGGCCTGGTCGGCGGAAGTCTCGCCTGACAGGGCAACCTCAAGCGCCTGAAGCCGGGCTTCCCCTTCCAGATCATCGAAACGGGATCCCGGAGCAATGCCCGGTGGAAAGCGGGGTCGGACCCACGGATCGCGAAAACCACCGTCGATAGTCATTTTTCCGAGACCTGGAAATTCGTTGGCCGCTTCAACCAGCCAGTCCCGGTCCGGGATCGGCAGGATGCCGCCGCCAGTCTCGATCCGCCTGAGTTCCATTGCCGAGAATCCGCGTCTCGCAGCACGAACCTGTTCGGCATCCATAGTTCCGGGGAAAAACCTGCGGGGCAGTCCCCTGCGCAAACGCCTGACGATCAGCGCTTGTGTTTCGGTCTCGAAGTCAGCGAAACGTACCGCGCGTAGTTCGGCGAAT
This sequence comes from Alphaproteobacteria bacterium, assembly GCA_022821735.1. Classification (GTDB taxonomy): domain Bacteria; phylum Pseudomonadota; class Alphaproteobacteria; order Bin95; family Bin95; genus Bin95. The sequence goes on from JAJECZ010000193.1 coordinate 34,595, forward strand.
TCCGGAAAGCGCGGAAAATTCCAGAAATCGTTGTCGTCGAGGGCCGTCAGGAACTTGCCTGCTTCGACGGCAGAAACTGCGTCGGCGTTGCGAGCGGCAGCTGCCCACAGACGCCGGTAGATCGCCATATCGGAATAACGCCAACGCCAAAGGAACGATCTCGCTGTCCCGACGTCGAGTTCGGCGAGGCGCCGGACCACCGCATGAAGCAATTTGACGGCAGGTCCCATACCGGGGGTAACGGCATCGGGTTCGAAGACCCGACCGCCCGGTCCGTCCCAGTCGTTGACGCCAATTTCCGGAGGCACGAAATACACCCGAAGAGGAGAAGCGTCGGCATACCAGTCGTCCTCGTTGTCGCCGTAGATGCGCCGGGCGATGTAGAGGCCGCGGTCGATTGCGGACATCAGGGCGCTTGCCAAGGCATGGAGAAAGACGGCATCGGCTATCTCGTCCAGGCCGAAGTCCATGCGGTGGTTCTGGAAGCCGATTAGAAAGCTGGTGCTGCTCAGGCTGGCCGATAGCAGGTCACTGAACTTCTTCGGACGTCGGGGCTTTCGACCGGGTAACCCGGGGCGGCGGGCTTGCAACGGTTTCAATTCGAGCCGTGGAGCCAACAGGTTGGTGATGTCGTCGATGAGCGCGCCGGAACGGTCTCCCTTCTGCAGCCGCCTGCGGATCTGCTGAAGCGCCGCTGCCGGAGTGGCTCCGGTCGTCGGACAGGACCAGCTTTCCAGGGTAAGAGACCATGCGGTTGCATAGGGCTCCCGAAGTCGCGTCGCACCAGGGCCGGTCAAGAGTTCGAGAATTGCGGAGCGTTCGACCTGCCTGTCGGGTCTCAGCCTGAGTGCCCAGTTCAAGATTTCCGGTTCCGCGAGACGGCCCTCGAGAAACGCCGCCGCAGTCCGGAAACGCGCCCGGTCCTGCACATTGAGGTCTGACGGCGAGGAGATCACGGTTTTCGTTGCCGCTCTCTTTCGGCGCCGACCGCCAGAATCGCATCGAGCCAGGCAGGTTCGGCGCCGGCTGCGGACGCCACTTTCGCAAGGTGAACGCGTTCGTCGGGGCTAACCCGCCTGAACAGATGATCGAACAGCCCTCGATCAGAGTCCGATGCGTCAGTCCTTCCTGACTTTACGATGCGCCGAATTTCCCGGTCGACCAGCTGCTGTTTCCCATTGATTGCCGAAAGAGCGGCCCAACGTTGGAGCGTGTGAAGCAGGACCGTATGGTCTCGGTCCGAAGCGTCGTAGTGAATCGGCACGATGCCCCTTGCGCGCCAGTCCTCAAGCGCGACGGTATCGGGATCGTCGGAACCTACGAAAATGAACCGCTCCTTGAGGTCGTCGAAGCGGCTTTCGTCCGCGGCAACTGCATTCAGGAGGTAGCGCATCGGCGGGTCGTTGGCGCTGTAGCCGACGAGAACGAGATGAAACAGTCGGGCGGCGTCGTAGATGAGGTCGGGAACGATGCGCCGCCGCAAATAGAGTTCCCCGAAATCCTGGTCGGTAAGGACCAGGTCTGAGTGGCGGGAGGGATTACGGGTCAACGCTCCGTGAATGTGGAAGACGCCGGCGAATTCCGTTCGCTTTGTCGGTCGGAGGATCGATCCGAGCGCGTAGCTCTGCGCGGGCACCCGAAGATTGCTTGCGGCTCGCTCAAGCAAAAGGTCGAAATTGGTAGTCATGATGGTCGTCGCACCACCGCGGTCCGCTAGCCGGATGAGCGCGCGGTGGATTGGCGCCGGGCGTCCGGCGCGGGGCGCATCGGCATCGTCTGAACGCGCCGCGGTTCCTTCGAACCTCGATGTCGCCGGCTTCGGTTTGGCCCGCGGCGGGTGAAGAATCTCGACTACCCTGCTCCTGACCTTGCTGTCTTCGCGCGTACGGCTGTCGAAACGGCGTTCCAGCATGCCGAGGACAACATCGTACTCACGAGCGAGGAAGCGTTCGACTTCCGCCGCCTGGCGATCGGTCAGAGCCGAGCAATCCGGTTTTCGCGGGCCGCTCGAATTGAGGGAGGCATTGGTCAATATCTCGCAGACGCCCGGATCGAGAGTCCGATAAACATCGAGAACGAGTTGCCGGAAATCCGGCAGCCCCGCCTGCCTGGAGATGCCGGCTCCGCATAGGAAAAGCACGTCTCCCCGCGCATGGGCCAGCAACAATCGCTCGGGGATTGCCGGCAGGTCGGGTGCCAGCGAGATTGTCCGCTCGGCACTGTCGGGAGGCTTGTAAGGGTTTCGATCATACATCGGCAGGGCTTAATTTTGCGCGGTGCCACTATAGTGTCGTTCGGCGTGGCTGTTGAACGCCGAAACGCATTTGAAGTGGCTACAACCAGCTCAAACAATGGGATCATCGGATGGTGTGGAACTACATCCAAGCGACAAGCGTGGATTGATGAGCAGCGACAGGAGCAGGATGGAAGTAGGCCGAGTCCGCCGGCAGTCGAGGCGGAGGACCCCCACGTGGTTGTGCGAACCCGAAGTCCCGCTGCGTCTATTGTGGCCTGTCGATGACGTCGTCCGACGCACTGTCGCCATTTGGTCGACGGAATGGGAAGGTGCAGAAGTTCGGTCGGTGCGCGGGATGTCGCGCCAAGCGTGAGGGCTACCGCCGTAGACTGCCAATTGGCGGCCTTGCACGAATGCTGGCGACAGCTGGTCACGCCAGCTGTCGCGGGCTGACGGAATTGACCTGACATGGGGCGACCGGAGTTCGATCGAATCCGCTTGCGTTATGAAGACGAGTTTAGCTGAAGAACTCATAA
>JAJECZ010000533.1 GCA_022821735.1 Alphaproteobacteria bacterium
CCGGTCGAGATTGCAGAAGCGTTCGGTCACCGGCGCGTCTCCCGTCCGTCTCAGGCGACTTCCTCGAACTGCTCGAAGAACCGGCCCGTGAGCGTCTTCTGGTTCTCGTAGATCGAGCCCTGCTTCGGCGCGACGGGCAGCGGCATGCGCACCGGGGCGGGTTCCAGGCGTGGCTCCAGGGTGGGCCTGCCCCGGCAGATGCGCTTGTCGAACTCTTCGAGCGTCGCCCCTTCCAGACCCATCAGCGGCCAGGCGTCGGCGGCGAAATAGCTGTAGAGCAGCAGCCGGCGCGGGCGGTTCGAACGGTTGAGCGCCGAGCCGTGCACGGCCCGGACATGGTGCAGGGTGAAGGTGCCCGCCGGCCCCGTCATCTGCACGGCGCGCTCATGGCCCACATCGTGCAGGCCGGGGTCGACGCCGCCGCAGAACGCGCCGCGGCTGTGGTGGTCGAAGACGGGGCCCCGGTGGGAGCCGGGCACGGCCATCATCGGGCCGTTGTCCTCGCCGACATCGTCCAGATAGATGCCGACCGCCAGCCCGGTGTCGTTGGTGTGGGGGTAGAAGGCCCAGTCCTGGTGCCACTCCACCGCCGCGCCGAAATGCGCGGACTTCATGTTGAGCTTGCTGTTGTGGATGCGGATATCGGGGCCGAGCAGCGGCTCGACGGCATCCAGCACGGCGGGCGACCGCATCAGCCGGTCGAAGAACGGCCAGTGCTCGAACGGCGTCTTCAGCCGCCGGACGCGCGGCGCGTCGGGCCGGTGGCTGTCCTCCAGGTCGTAGCGCGCATCCGACGCTTCCAGGCCCCGCGCGCCATCGACGGCAAGATCGGCCTCGCGGCGCAGCTCTTCGAGCAGGTCCGCCGGCAGGGCGCCCGGCAGCACCAGATAGCCGGTCTCGTCGAAACGCTCGACCTGTTCCTGCGTCAAAGGCATGGCGCCCGCCTCCTCTTCCCTCGCAACCCGCGCTCCGGCCCCGACCGGAACGGCACAAACCTAGCCCGCAGCGGGACCGCTGCCTATCCCGTAATTCCGGCGCCCGGACGCCCGCAGCGTTGACCTCGGCCTGCGCGATGTCCATGCTGCCGGCAATCCCTTACCCGCCCGACAACAAGGCCGCTTGCTCCATGCGTCTGCTCCTTCCCGTGCTCGCGGCCGTGCTGGCCCCCGCGCTCGCCTTCGCCCAGACCGGGGATCCGGTGGTCGCCAGGGTGGACGGTGTCCCCGTCTACAAGTCGGACGTGGACCGGCAGGCGGCCGAGATTGCCGAGACCATGCAGGGCGCGCCGCCCTCGATCATCTTCCGGACAGCGCGCGAGCGGGTCATCGACAGCATTCTGATATACGGCGCCGCCGAGGACGCCCGATTCGACCAGCGGCCGGAGTTCCAGCGGGAACTGGTCCGGCAGCGCCGCACGCTTCTGACCCAGTACTACATGATCGACTACCTCCAGACCCGGATCGACGACGCCAGGATCAGGGCGCTCTACGACGAGACCTATCCCGGCGGAAAGGGCAAGCTCGAGATCAGCGCGAGCCATATCCTCGTGGCGGACGAGGACGCCGCGCGCGCCCTGATCGACGAGCTCGACAAGGGCGGCGACTTCGCCGCGCTCGCCGAACAGCACTCCATGGGCCCCAGCAAGTCGCGCGGCGGCGACCTCGGCACTTTCGGCAAGGGCTCCATGGTCCCGGCCTTCGAAAAGGCGGCGCTTGCGCTGGAACCGGGCTCCTACACGTCCGAGCCGGTCAAGACCAGGTTCGGCTGGCACGTCATCCTGCTGCACCGGACCGAACGGCCCCCGGCGCCGAACTTCCTCCAGGTGCGGGGACCGATTGCCCGCCAGCTCAGCGAGCGCATCCTCCAGGAGCATCTGGACGCGCTTCGCACCGGCGTGGAAATCGAACTCCTGAATCCCGACGGAACGGCGGAATCGCAATGACCACGGTTTCCCCCCTGGCGCCCGGGCGCTTCCCGGATCTGCCGGAAATCGGCGGCGTCCGCGTCGCCACCACCAACGCCGGCATCCGCTACAAGGGCCGCGACGACCTGCTGCTGGCCGAGCTCGCGCCCGGCACAACCATTGCCGGCGCGCTCACCCGCTCGCTTACCGCCTCGGCGCCGGTCGAGTGGTGCCGGGAGGCGCTGGCCGGCGGACGCGCCCGTGCGATCGTGGTCAACTCCGGCAATGCCAACGCCTTCACGGGCCGGCTCGGCAGGGCCGCGGTGGAACACACCGTGGCGGCCGCGGCCGCCGGGCTCGGATGCGCCGAGCGCGAAGTCTTCGTTTCCTCGACCGGCGTGATCGGCGAGCCGCTTCCGGCCGAGAGCACCATCGTCGAGAAGCTGCCGGGGCTTGTGCGGGCGCTCGCGCCCGGCGCGTGGGATGCGGCGGCCGGCGCCATCATGACCACCGACACCTTCCCCAAGGGCGCCTCCGCGACGGCGAGGATCGGCGGCGAGACGGTGCGGATCGCGGGCATCGCCAAGGGCTCCGGCATGATCGCGCCGGACATGGCCACGATGCTGGCCTATGTCTTCACCGATGCCGCAGTGCCCGCCGACCTGCTGCAGAAGCTCACGAGCCGGGCCGTCGGGCGCAGCTTCAACGCCATCACCGTGGACAGCGACACCTCGACCAGCGACACGGTGCTGGTCGCCGCGACGGGCGCGGCCGGCAATCCCCCGCCCGACGCTTCGATGCTGCGCGAATTTGGCCGGGCGCTGGAGGCGGTCTGCCGCGACCTCGCCCACCAGATCGTCCGCGACGGCGAAGGGGCTTCCAAATTCGTCGAGGTCGCCGTGTCCGGAGCGACCTCCGCGCGCGCCGCAAAGCGTATCGGGCTGGCGATCGCCAACTCGCCGCTGGTGAAGACCGCCATCGCCGGCGAGGACGCTAATTGGGGCCGGATCGTGATGGCGGTCGGCAAGGCCGGCGAGAAAGCGGACCGCGACGCGCTGCGCATCGCCATCGGCGGCGTCGAGATCACCCGGGGCGGCCAGGTCGTGCCGGACTATGACGAGACGCCCGTGGCCCTGCACATGCAGGGGCAGGAAATACGCATTGCGGTCGATGTCGGCGTCGGCCGCGGCAAGGCGGTCGTTTGGACCTGCGACCTGACCCACGGCTATATCGACATCAACGGATCCTACCGTTCTTGAGCGGCGTGCTGCTGGTCGTCGCCGCCGCCCTGGTGGACCGCGACGGGCGCGTCCTGCTGGCGCAGCGCCCGGAGGGCAAGGCGATGGCCGGACTGTGGGAATTCCCCGGCGGCAAGCCCGGGCCCGGCGAGACACCCGAGGCGGCCCTGTTGCGCGAACTCAAGGAAGAGCTCGACATCGACACGGAAGCCTCCTGCCTCGCGCCGCTGACGTTCGCGAGCCACGCCTATCCCGATTTCCACCTGCTGATGCCACTCTATGTCTGCCGCGTCTGGGAGGGCGTTCCCCGGCCGCGGGAAGGCCAGCGCCTCGCCTGGGTGCGCCCGCGCGAGATGCCGGACTGGCCGATGCCTCCGGCCGACCGGCCCCTGGTCGCTATGTTGCGCGACCTGCTCTGACAGGGTCTGCCGGACTGTCGGCGAGCAGGGTGCGGGCGGTGTCGCAATCGGCGGCGATCTGCGCCTTCAGCGCGTCGAGGCCGTCGAACCGGCGTTCCGGACGGATGAAATCGAGCATCTGCACACGCAGCGCGCGACCGTATATGTCTTCGGAAAAGTCGAAGACATGCACCTCGAAGGTGAGCCTCGCCCCGTCGACGGTCGGCCGGACGCCGAGATTGGCGACGGCGTCGCGCCAGACCCAGCCGGACAGTTCCTCCAGGCCCGCGCTGACGGCATAGACACCGTGGGCCGGAACCAGCAGGTCGCCCAGGCCCAGATTGGCCGTGGGAAAGCCGATGGTCCGGCCGAGCTTCTTGCCCGTTTCGACCCGGCCCACGATCTCCCAGGGATGGCCCAGCAGTCTTGCAGCGTCGGCCGGGCGGCCGGCGGCCAGATGCTCGCGGACCCGCGTCGAGGAGAAGCCGATCCCGTCCGGGGCGATCACGTCGGGCATGACAGTCACGGCGAATCCGTAGTCCCGGCCGAACGCCGCCAGGTCCTCCGGCCTGCCGGTGCGCCCCCTGCCGAAACGGAAATCGTCGCCGACCACAGCGTGCGAGACGCCGAGTCCCTCAGCCAGCACCTCTCGGGCGAAGGACTCGGGCGTTCGTGCCGCCATCGCCTCGTCGAAATCGAGCACATAGAGCAGATCGAGGCCGAGCGGCTCCAGCTGGTAGATCTTGCCCTGCAGCGAGGTCAGCCTGAAAGGTGGGTCGTCCGGGCGGAAATAGCTTCGCGGGTGCGGCTCGAAAGTGACGGCAGCCAGCGGAGCTCCGCCCGCAATCTCCCGGCACGCGCCGAATACCGCGCGGTGGCCGCCATGCACGCCGTCGAAATTGCCGAGCGCCGCGACGGCGCCGCGAGCGTCTTCAGGCAGGCCGGAGAATTGCCGGAAAACCCTCATCTAGCCTCGACCGGCAGCAGGTCGGAACGGGAGCGCGGAACCGGAGGTCATAGTGCGGCGGCGGGTGGCGGAAGCGCCCTCTATAGCCGAGCGCGATCCTGCGCGAAAGGCCGGCCTGTTCCCTCCGACCGCGCGCGGCAGCCGTCCGCACGGCGGCTCGCGGGACTTGCCTTAGGCGTTCCCGATGCCGGACAATACCGCTCCGGGAGCAAATCATCATGTATGAGAAGACGACCGCAAACCTGCGTGTGCGCGTCCGGCCTGAATATCTGGAAGACCATTCCGATCCGGCGGGAGGGCGCTATTTCTGGGCCTATCACATCGAGATCGCGAATGAGGGCGAGAGCACCGTGCAGCTGCTGTCGCGCTACTGGCGGATCACCGATGCGCTCGGGCGCGCCGAAGAGGTGCGCGGTCCCGGCGTCGTCGGCAAGCAGCCCGTGCTCAGGCCCGGCGAGAGCTTCGAGTATTCCAGCGGCGCGCCGCTGCCGACCGCGTCCGGCTTCATGGTCGGGCAGTATCTGATGGTGCGCGAGAACGGCGAACGGTTCAAGATCGACATTCCGGCCTTCTCGCTCGACAGCCCCTGGTCTGCGGAGTCGATCCACTGACAGGCGCCGTCGCGCAATGATCGATCCCCGACCGGTCTTCTTCATCATCGGCTGGCTGCTGGTCATGCTGGCCGGGGCCATGCTGCTGCCTGCGGCCGTCGAGTTTGACCGGCCGGAATCGGAATCGACCGTCTTCCTGATCGGCGCGGCGATCACGCTCTTCGTCGGCGGCCTCCTGGTCGCGGTCTGCCGCTCCGCGCGGCCGAGTTCGCAACTGCACCGCTATCTCACGCTGCGCCAGTCTTTCCTGATGGCGGTATTGAGCTGGGTGGTGCTTAGCGCTTTCGCCGCCTTGCCGCTGCTGCTGCTTACCGACATCGAGCTGGATGTGACCGACGCCATGTTCGAGGCGGTCTCGGGCATCACCACCACCGGCTCGACCGTGCTTACCGGCCTCGACGACATGGCGCCCGGCATCCTCCTCTGGCGCGCGCTGCTGCAATGGCTCGGCGGCATGGGCATCATCGTTACCGCCATCGCGGTCTCGCCGCTGCTTCGGGTCGGCGGCATGCAGATATTCCGGATCGAATCGAGCGACCGGTCCGAGAAGGTGCTGCCCCGGGCCGCACAGATCGCGGGCCATATCGGCGTGATCTATCTTGCGATGACCATCGTGCTGACCGGCGCCCTCTATGCGGCGGGGCTCGGCATCTTCGATGCGGTAGTCCATTCGATGACGACGATCGCAACGGGCGGTTTCTCGACCATGGACGGCTCCGTCGGCGAGTTCCGCAACCCGACCGTGGAATGGATCATCGTCGCCGGGATGGTCGCCGGGTCGCTGCCCTTCGTCCTCTATATCCAGATGCTGCGCGGACGGGGAGCGAGGCTGCTTTCCGACAGCCAGGTGCAGGCCTTTCTCGGTATCCTCCTCGTGTCGGTGGCGGTGCTGACGGCAGCCCATGCGGCCGTGAATTCCGTGGACCCGGTGGTCGCGCTCCGGCAGGTCGCCTTCAATGCCACCTCCTACATGACCGGAACCGGCTATGTGACCGCGGATTTCTCCGTCTGGGGCGGCTTCGCCCCGGCAGCGCTCTTCTGCCTCATGTTCATCGGCGGCTGCGCCGGCTCGACCACATGCGGGATCAAGGTGTTCCGCCTCCAGGTGCTTTTTGCCGAGGCGCGCGCCCAGTTCGGCCGCCTGCTCCACCCCCACGGCGTCTATGTGCCCCACTACGCGGGCAAGCCGATCCCACCGGCGGTGGCCACTTCGGTGACAAGCTTCGTGTTCCTTTTCATCACCGCTTTCGCCGTGATTACCGTGGCGCTCGGCATTGCCGGCCTCGACCTGGAGACGGCCGTGTCCGGCGCGGCGACCGCGATCGCCAATGTCGGCCCCGGCCTTGGCGAGACCATCGGCCCGATGGGCAATTTCTCGACGCTCAACGACCCCGCCAAATGGGTGCTGATCTGCGGCATGCTCCTAGGCCGCCTCGAAGTGCTGAGCGTGCTCCTCCTCTTCACCCCGCACTTCTGGCGGTCGTGACGGCGCCGCGCGCTTTACGGCGGCGCAAACATCTATAGCCTTGGCGGGCATGTCAGCGGGAAGGGAGACCGATGGCGTTCGAAATCCATCCGAGCGGGGATGCTCTGGGGGCCGAAGTCCGGGGCGTGGACCTTTCGGCGCCGCTCGACGCGGACGCGCTGGAGCGGGCATGGTCCGACCATCTGGTGCTGCTCTTCCGGGACCAGACGCTCGCCGACGAGGACCTGCTGGCGCTGGCGGAAGCGATGGGTGGCGCGCAGGAGGCCGGCTCGCGGGCCTATTACATCAAGGGCGGCTACGGCGTGGATACCGGGCGCGTCAGCCGCCTGCCGGGCATCTCCATCGTCTCGAACCTCGACGAGAGCGGCAAGCCGGCCAAGCGCCATGCCGGTACGGGCAGTCAGGAGCTTACCTGGCACACCGACAACTCCTATGTCGAGCAGCCGCCGAAGGGCTCGATCCTCTACGCGCACAAGGTGCCGGTGAACGGCGGCGGCGACACCTCCTTCGCCAACCAGTACGCCGCCTATGAGCGCCTGCCCGAAGCGACCCGCCGCCGGCTTCCGGGCCTCGCCGTCCGGCACGATTCGTCGCGCAACACGGCCGGCGGCCTCCGCCCGACCGTCACCGCGCCCGCCTCGCGCGACGAGGTGCCGGGCCCGGTCCATCCGCTGCTGCGCCGCCACCCGGTCACCGGCCGCGCGGCGCTCTATCTCGGCCGCCGTTACAAGGCGCCGTCGAGCCATATCGTCGACCTGGACGAAGCGGAGAGCGAGGCGCTGCTGGACGAGCTCTGGGCTGCGGCGACCGACCCTGCAATCGTCTGGACGCATGTCTGGCGGCCGGGCGACGTGCTGATCTGGGACAATCGCTGCACCATGCACGCCCGCACGGAAGTCGATCCCACCCAGCCCCGCGTGCTGCATCGGACGCTCATCCGCGGAGAGCGCCCGCTGGCGGCCTGACGCCGGCTCCCCGCCGGCAGGCAGGACCGGGACCGGAGGCATGGACAGCAAACCGTCCTTCGCAGTGGTCGGGGCCGGCATGGTCGGCACCTGCTGCGCTCTCTACCTACAGAACGAGGGGTTCGACGTCGCCCTGGTGGACCGCGGCGGGCCGGGCGAGGAAGCCTCGTTCGGCAATCTGGGGGGCTTCGGCGTGGCGTCCTGCCCACCGGCCGCCATGCCAGGCGTGTTCCGGAAGGTGCCGGGAATGCTGCTGGATGCGGACGCGCCGCTGAAGCTGCGCTGGGGCCACACGGTGAAGGCCCTGCCCTGGTTCCTGCGCTTCATCGTCAATGCAAGCCGGGACCGGGCGGAGGCCAACGCCGCCGCCCGGCAGAGCCTGCTGGACAAGGTGCATGAGGCGGTCGATCCGCTGATCGCGGAGGCCGGCGCGGCGCAGCTGATGAGCCGCACGGGGCTCATGTTCACCTTCGAGAGCGAGGAGAGCTTCCGGGCCGCGTCATACGCCTTCGACCTGCGCCGGCGGAACGGGGTCGGGATGGACCTGCTGGACGGCGACGAGGCGCGCCAGGTCCAGCCCGCGCTCAGCCCCGCCGTGGTCCGGGCGTACCGCGTTGCCGACTTCTCGCACACGGTGAACCCGCTCGCCCTGGTGCAGGCGCTGGCCTCCCTGTTCGAGCGGCGCGGCGGGCGGCTGGAGAACCGGGCGGTCCACGGCTTCGATATCGGTCCCGAAGGGGTCCGGGCGCTGCGCACGGACAAGGGCGACATGCCGGTCGGGAATGTGGTGGTGGCGGCCGGCGTCTGGTCCAGGCGGCTTGCGGCGATGCTCGGCACGAAGGTCCCGCTGGAGGCCGAGCGCGGCTACCACGCCATGTTCCGCGACACCGGTGTTGCCATGAACGGCGGCATCATCTCGGTGGACCGGCATGTCGCGGTGACGCCGATGGCGGAAGGCGTGCGTGTCGGCGGCGTCGCCGAGTTCGCGCCCCCGGAGGCGCCGCCGGACCCGCGGATTGCCGCGCGCGTCCGCCGCCACGGGGAAGCGCTGTTTCCCGGCCTGAAGGGCGGGCGCGTCACGGAATGGGTGGGCCCGCGCCCGTCGCATCCGGATTCGAAGCCGGTCATCGGCCGCTCGCCGCGCTTCCCCAATGCGTATTTCGCCTTCGGTCACGACCATCTGGGCCTCACCATGGGCGG
>JAJECZ010000010.1 GCA_022821735.1 Alphaproteobacteria bacterium
GCTGGTCGAGGATTTTCGCGTCCGGCACATTGTCGAACCACATGCCGACCGTGGCCGCGTCCGCCCCGTGGCCCGCGATATCGACGAAGCTCATCACGAGGATGAAGCCGATCATGGCGAGGCTGGCGGCGCGCGTGAACAGCCCGACCACGATCAGCGCGGGAATGATGAACTCCGCCCAGGTGCCTGCGAGGACGATCAGGTCCGCGAAGAAGCCGAGCTGCGATTCGTCGTAGCCGACGGCTTCCATCTGCGCGGGCAGGATCTGCACATAGGCGCCGGCCGAGAGCGAGAAGATGCCGCCGATGCCCTCCCCCAGCTTGGTCATGGCCGACGACCAGAAGAAGGTGGCAAGCGTCGCCAGGAACACCAGTCGCGCCAGGACCGGCGTGGCCGCGCCGTCGAGGAACCGGCCGACCGGTCCTAGAATCGTGTCTTCGAGGCGGTAGAGGAAATTCATCGCGGGGTCTCCCGACGTTTCAAACGGAGATTGTCCTGACGATTGGACCGGCGAACATCCCGGCGAGACTGGCGCCGAGATCGAACTCCGGCGCCTCCGCCGCAGCCCGTTCCGCGGCGGGGCCGAGCGGCTCGCCGGCTTCGAGCGCCAGCAGGAACGCGGCGCCCCCGGGCGGAAGGAGCTGCACAAGCACGGCATCCCCGGGCCGCGATACCAGCACGTCCTCGGCTCCCGGCTGCACCGGCGACTTGTCCTCCGTCGCATTGAAGCGCCAGATAGCATGGACCGGATGCGCCGAACGCACGATACGGCAGGCGGCCTGCAAGGCCAGCCGGACTTCCATGAGCGCCGCCGGACCGAGGCCGGCCAGCACCGAAGGATCGACGGCGGGATCGTCGGCGGCATGGTAGGCAAGCCGGCGGGCATATTCGAGCCGCGCCACATCGGGCAGGTAGGCAAGCCCCTCCACGGGTTCGAAGGCCTCCAGAAACGCCGCGAAGCCCTCGCCGTAGAACATCATGCGAGGAGACGAGGGCGGATGGGCGCGCACATAAACACCGGCCATCGCCTCGAAAAACTCTTCGCCGACCAGGGCCTTCACGACGGGAAACGCCTCTCCCAATGCTTCGATGAGCGCGACGACGACATTGTTGCGGTAGATGTCGAAGCGTCGCCCGGCCGGCCGCCCGTCCGGCCGGACCAGGCCCGGAGGCACGGGTTTCGCCGGGTCGAGCAGCGCGGCTGCAAATGTGCGCTGGTCGTCAGGCATGGCAGCCTGCGAGCATGGCATCGGCCCGGGCGGCCTCGGCGGCCAGCACCGGCCATTCGGGCACGTCATTGTCCCATTCGATCAGGGTCGGCAGCGGCCCCGAACGCGCAAGCACGCGGCCAAAAAGCGCCCAGACGGGGTCGGCGACGGGATTGTTGTGCGCGTCGATCAGCAGCGGGCCGCCGTCCTCGTCCGCCTCGATCTCATGGCCGGCAAGGTGGACTTCCCCCACCATAGCCAGTGGGAAAGCGTCGAGATAGGCCTCCGCGCCATAGGCTCCGTTGACCGCCGAGACATGCACATTGTTGATGTCGAGCAGGAGGCCGCAGCCGGTGCGCGCGGCGACCGCACCGAGAAACTCGACCTCGTCCATGCTGCTGGAGGAGAAGCTCAGATAGTTCGAGGGGTTCTCGAGCAGGATGAGGCGGCCGAGCCGCTCCTGTACTTCGTCGATATGGTCCGAAACGCGCCCGAGCGTCGCCTCGTCACAGGGGAGCGGCAGCAGGTCGGCGAGATAGCCGCCATGGCTAGACCAGGCGAGATGTTCGGAGACGCTGGCCGGCCGGAGCCACGAGACCAGATGCGCCAGGCGGCCCAGATGTTCCGCGTCGAGCGGGCCTTCGGAGCCGATGGAGAGGCCGACGCCGTGGCAGGAGACCGGAAAGCGCTCCGCGAGCCGCCGGAGCCCCGCGATCCCGGGACCGCCGTCCACCATGTAGTTTTCCGCGTGGATCTCGACCCAGGAGACCGGGCCGGGCGAGGCGAGAATGTCGTCCAGGTGCCAGGGCTTGTAGCCGACGCCGGCCTTGGGCGGCAGGCCGCTCCACCTTCTGTCCATACCGTCCATCGCGGGTCCTGTTCCGGCAGGCGGGGGCCGGCGTGCCGCGTCCCGGAAGTATCCGGGACGCGGGCGGCGCCGTCCTCAGCTCGGAAGGTCGCGGTCTAGTGCTTCGAGGGAGCCCTTGCGGTCTCCCGGCAGCTCCATCGTCATGCAGGTGCCCTTGGGCACGAGCGTCCAGGCATTGCCCTGGTAATCGACCGTCGAGGTGCCGGCGCAGGTGGTGCCGGGGCCGGCGGCGCAGTCGTTCTTGCCGGCCAGCGAGACGCCGTAGCACTTTTCCTTGTCGCCGGCCGCGGCCGGGGTGGCGGTGTGCATGGCGAGCGCCGCCGCGACAGCGCTGGCGACCGCGAGGCCCTTGAGTGTCGAAGTCGTCATTGCGTTTCCTTTCGCATTGTCGGGATTTTTGCAAGGTGGCTCGAATCGCTCCGCACGCGGGTCGGTCCGGTATCCCCGGCGCCGTCGGCGCCCGTCGTCACCGCATGTGTCGTCATCGTCCCTCGCATTGCTATTAGATAGGGACATTCCCGCCATCCGCCAAACGCCCGATTGGGCAGATCCGGCGCTACAGCGGCTTGACCGCGTCGTTCCGGAGCCGGAGCCGTTGCGTTGAGCGCATGGCTCCTTGGCGGTAATCTGGCTTTCCGACGGGCCCGGCAAAAGTCACATCTTCGTGACCCTGCCGGAGACCGAGGAAAGAGATGGCCGCCATGAACCTTCAGCCCCGCACCGAGGCCGAGCTCTACTTCTACATCCCCACGACCGCGGAGAAGCCGTTCCGCAACCAGTTCGAGACGAGCCCCGGCGTCTATGAGACCAACATCGAGGCCGAGGGGCGGCGCGTGCCGGTCTTCGATGCGCGCAGGCTGGCGGATACACCACGGCTCGACATCGACGGCTACGAGCTGGTCGCGCACAAGACCGATGTCGATTTCGGCGACGAGGAGGCGATCCGCTCGGTCTATTACGACGAGGCGGCCGAACTGGTGCGGGCGGCGACCGGGGCTTCGCGGGTCACCGTGTTCGACCACACGCTGCGCCGGAGCGGCCGGAATGGATCGCGGCAGCCGGTGCGGCGTGCGCATAACGACTATACCGAGACCTCGGGACCGCAGAGGGTCCGCGACCTGATGGGGACGGAGGCCGGGGCGCTGCTGGAGAGGCGCTTCGCCATCGTCAATGTCTGGCGCCCGATCGAGGGGCCGGCCGCCCACGCGCCGCTCGCCATCTGCGACGCGCGCAGCATGGGCCCGGACGACTTCGTGCCCGCCGACCTCGTCTATCGCGACCGCCGCGGCGAGACCTACCAGGTGCGCTACAGCGAGGGGCAGCGCTGGTTCTACGCGCCGGACATGGCGCCGGGCGAGGCGATGCTCATCAAGTGCTTCGACTCGGCGACAGACGGGCGGGCGCGCTTCACCGCGCACACGGCCTTCGACGACCCGCTGACGCCCGCCGGCGCGCCGCCCCGGCAGAGCATCGAGATCCGCACGCTCGCCTTCTTCGACTGAGTCCCGCAGGGGGCGGAGCAGAGCCCATGCCCGATCCGCTGTTCGACTTCACCGGCAAGACCGTGCTCGTCACCGGCGGCAGCCGGGGGCTCGGGCGCGAGATGGTGCTCGGCTTCGCGCGGCGCGGCGCCGATGCGGTCATCGTCTCGCGCCGCGAGGAGTCCTGCCGGGCCGTGGCGGCGGAGGTCGAGACGCTCGGCCGGCGGGCCTGGGCGATGCCCTGCAACGTCTCCGACTGGAATGCGCTGGAGGACCTGGCGAAACGCGCCTGGGCGGCTGCGGGCGGCATCGACGTGCTGGTCAACAATGCCGGTTCCTCGCCGCTCGCGCCCTCCTCGCTGGAAACGCCGGAGGGGCTGTTCGACAAAGTGATCGCGCTCAACTTCAAGGGGCCGTTCCGGCTGACCGCGCTGCTCGGCACGGCCATGGCGGCGGGCCGGGGCGGGGCGGTGGTCAACATCTCCAGCACCGGCGCCATCCGCCCGCGCCCGGAGCTCGCGCCCTATGCCGGCGCCAAGGCGGCGCTCAACGCGGTGACGGAAGCGTTTGCGCGCGAATATGCGCCGAAGGTACGCGTCAACGCCATCATGCCTGGGCGCTTCCTCACCGACATCTCGCACGCCTGGGACGATGAAACCCGCCGCAACGAAGAGGCCGCGCTCCGGCGCAGCGGCGAGCCGGAGGAGATCGTCACCGCCGCCCTCTACCTCGCCTCCGACGCGAGCGGCTTCACCACCGGCTCCGTCATCCGCGTGGACGGCGGCGCGCCCTGAGGGGCGGGCGCGTCTGCTCCCAACGCCGGAAAGAGGTCAGGGCAGCGAGCCTATCCGCCCGGTCCGAAGGCGAGGTCCGGCAGCCAGAGCACGAATTCCGGGAACAGCGCAATCAGGACGATCACGACGACATAGGTGAGCAGGAACGGGATCACGGCCACCGAAATCCTGTCGATTCCGATATTCGTCAATCGCGTCGCAACGAACAGGTTCGCGCCTACCGGCGGCGTCAGGAAGCCGATCTCGCAGGCGATCACCATGATGACGCCGAACACTACCGGGTCGATGCCGACCGAAACCGCGATCGGAAGCATCAGCGGGGTCAGCAGGATGATCTGGGCAATCGATTCGAGGAACATGCCGGTGATGATCAGGATTGCGGCGATGACCATGAGCAGGACAAAGCTGCTGTCCGTGAAGCCGGTCAGGAATTCGCCGATCAGGAACGGCACGTCCATCAGGCTCAGCAATTCGCCGAAAGCCTTGGCCGGGCCGACGATGATGAGCACCGCGCCCGAGATCATCGCCGTGGTCTTCAGGCAGGACAGGATCGCCTCCCAGGTCAGCTCGCGGTGCACGAACTGGCCGACAAGGAAGGCGTAGACCACCGCGACCGAAGCCGCTTCGGTAGGCGTGAAGGCCCCGCTGTAGATACCGCCGAGGATCAGGACGGGAGCGCCGATGGCCCATTTGCCGTCCCAGCAGGCCCGGCCGACGCGCGCCCATGCGAAACTGTGATCGGTCTGCCCGCCATAGCCGCGCCGGCGCGCGATCAGCCATGTGACCACCAGCAGCAACGCGCTCGCGATCAGCCCCGGCAGGACGCCGGCTAGGAACATGCGCGGGATCGAAGTGTCCGAAACCACGCCGTAGATGATCATCAGGTTGCTCGGCGGAATGAGGCTTCCCAGCGCGCCGCCGGAGGCGACGATGGCGCCGCCATAGGCGGGGTCGTAGCGCTCGCGGACCATCGCCGGAATCATGACGGCGCCGATTGCCGCCGTCGTCGCGGGACCCGAGCCCGAAAGGGCGGCGAAGAAAGTGCATCCGAGCACGGCCACCAGGCCGAGACTGCCCATGTAGTTGCCGATCAGCGACTGGGCGATCGCCACGATCCTCAGCGCCAGGCCGCCGCGTTCCATGAGCGCGCCGGCGAGCACGAAGAGCGGCACGGTCAGGAGCGGAAACGGCTCGACCCCGGTGTACATGGCCTGGGCCAGCGCCACGGCCGGAATGTCGATCAGGAAGTAACCGACCAGCGTCGCGATCGCCACCGCGATCGGGATCGGAATGCCGAACGCGATGGTGACGACCAGCGTCCCGAACATGTAGAGCGCTTCAATCATGGAGAACCGCTCCGTCCTCAGGGACCGCCGTCGGCAGGATGCCGTCCCGGGCCCAATGGTAATAGACCTGGATGAGACGGACCGTCATCAGCGCGAAGCCGACGACCAGGCACAGATAGGGCCACTTCTGGGCCACGCCCAGCACCGGCGAATCGAAGGGGAGTTCCCACATCGAGAGATGCAGCAGGAAACTCTGCCAGGTCAGATATATGGCGAACACGAACCACACCAGGTCGCTCAGCACGGCCAGGCCGAGCGCCATCCGGCCCGGAAAAAGGTTGATGAGGTTCATCACCCGGATGTGGGTGCGTTCGCGCACCGCCCAGGAGGCCGAAATATAGACGGACCAGAGCATCGCATAGACGGCGATTTCGTCCGACCAGGAGGTCGGCGCGCTGAACACGTAGCGCATCACGACCTGGAAGAAGACGAGCGACGCCATCACGGTGACGCAGACGCCCGCGACGACTTCTTCGGCTCGCCGCTCAAGGAAGGCGAAGACTGTGCTGTATGAGGGCATGCAGCCTGCCGTGGAATGAAAATCCCGGTGGAGGTCGAGCACCGCGGCGGGGCCGATGAATCTCCCGCCCCGCCGCGGCCGCCCGCTGTCGAAGTGTCCGCCTAGTTGGCGAGGGCGTTGATCGCTTCGATCAGTTCGACATATTCGGCGCCGCGTTCGGCCGCGAAGGCCTCATGCACCTTGGCGGCCGCCTCGATGAAGGGCTTGGTGTCCGGGGTGGTGAACATCACGCCGGACTCCTTGAGCTTTTGCGTAAACCCTTCGTTGCCGATCCTGATATGCGCCCGCGCCGCCGCCGCCGCGATATCGGCGGCCATGTAGAGCGCTTCCTTCTGTTCGTCGTTCAGCTTGTCCATGAACTTGGCGCTGACGAAGAACGGCGGCGTCAGCGCAAAATGGCCCGTCAGCGCGATATGCTTGGCGACCTCGTGGAACTTCTGGGTGAAAATGCCGTCAAGCGGCAGGTCGCCGCCATCGACGGTTCCGGTCTGCACGGCGGTGAGGGTTTCCGACCAGGCCATCGGGACGGGGTCGGAGCCGAATGCCTTGTAGGTGTCCACCATCACGACATTCTTGGGAACCCGGTATTTCAGCGGCCTGAAATCCTCGATGGAGTTGATTGCCTGCTTCGTGTTGTAGAGGTGCCGGAACGAGACCAGGACGATCTTGACCAGGTGGACGCCCGCTTCTTCGGGCATCGCGCCCCAGATCTTCTGGCCGGCCTCGCCGTCGACCACCTTGTAGGCATGTTCGAGGTTCTGCAGCATGTAAGGCAGGACCAGCAGGTCGATCTTGGGATAGAACGGACCGGCATTGTTCTGCGCGATCAGGGTGGCGTCGAGCGTTCCGAGCTGCAGTTTCTTGAACATGTCCTGCTCGCCGCCCATCTTGAAGCAGCAATGGACCTTGACCCGGACTTCGCCGCCGGTGAGCTTGTTCAGACGTTCGGCGAAAGTGTTCATGAATGTGCCGTAGGGATTCGATTCGGCGGTCGCGTAGCCGATGTTCATCAACGTCGCTGCGAGCGAAGAGCCCGTCGACATTGCTGTGACAACGGCCATCATGGTCGCCGCCAGAAGCATTCGCTTGATCATCTTTTTCCTCCCGGTTCCGGAAACGGTGTCCTCTTGACTACGGCGCAGGGAACGATCTCTCCCCCCATATCCGTGACGCACTGGCGGCGCCCGACAGGCGCGGCCGGATTGCCCGGCTCGCCTCGGCGGGCCGGCTAACGGGCTGAGTGTTGCACGAAGGGATGCCGGACTCCAGTGTCGAGCGTCACGCCGGGCAGCCGGTCAATCGCCGGGCGCCCCGAGTCGGCACTCCCGCCTACTCCACCTCGCCCGACGCCGTGATCTGCGCGGCGTTGTTGGGGGACTGCTCGATCTTGCGGACCACGTCCATGCCGTCCGCCACATGGCCGAACACCACATGCTTGCCGTCGAGCCAGGGCGTCGGCACGGTGGTGATGAAGAATTGCGAGCCGTTCGTGTTAGGCCCGGCATTGGCCATGGAGAGCAGGCCCGGCCGGTCGTGGACGAGGGTGAAGTTCTCGTCCTCGAAGCGTGCGCCGTAGATGGACTTGCCGCCCCGGCCGTCGCCGCTGGTGAAATCCCCGCCCTGGATCATGAAATCGGGAATGACGCGGTGGAAGCGCGAGCCTTCATAGCCGAAGCCGGGCTCGCCGGTCGCGAGCGCGCGGAAGTTCTCC
>JAJECZ010000468.1 GCA_022821735.1 Alphaproteobacteria bacterium
ACGCCCATGCCGGATACCCCCGCCGACCGCACCAATTTCGACCTCGCCGCCGCGCTGGAGGACGCCGAGGCCCGCTTCGCCGATGCCAACCCCACCAGCGCCGGCCTCTATGAGCAGGCCTGCCGCGCCATGCCGGGCGGCAACACCCGCACGGTGCTCTACTACCCGCCTTTCCCGGTCTCGCTCGCGCGCGGCGACGGCTGCTATGTCGAGGACGCCGACGGCCACCGCTATGCGGATTTCGTCGTCGAGCAGACCGCCGGCATTTACGGCCATTCCGAGCCCGCGATCCAGCGCGCCATCTCCTCCGCGCTCGCCCAGGGCATCACGCTTGGCGGGCCGACGCCGCGCGAGGGCCGGCTTGCGGAGATCATGTGCGAGCGCTTCCCCTCGCTCGACATGGTGCGCTTCACCAACTCCGGTACCGAGGCGAACCTGATGGCGCTGAGCGCGGCGCGCGCCTTCACCGGGCGCACCGCCATTCTCGCCTTCGAGGGCAGCTACCACGGCAGCGTGCTTTCCTTCGGCGCCTATGGCAACCGGATGAACGTACCCCTCGACTGGGTGATGGGGCGCTACAACGACATGGAAGGCACGCGCGCGCTCATCGAGGAGAACAGGGACAGGCTGGCGGCCATCATCATCGAGCCGATGACCGGCAGCGGCGGCTGCATCCCGGCCGAGCCCGAGTTCCTGCAAATGCTGCGCGATGCGGCCGACGAGCACGGCATCATCCTGCAATTCGACGAGGTGATGACCTCGCGCCTCGGCCCCGGCGGCCTGCAGAAGGTGCATGGCATCACCCCGGACATGACCTCGTTCGGCAAATATCTGGGCGGCGGCCTCACCTTCGGCGCCTTCGGCGGCAAGGCGGAGGTGATGTCGCGCTTCGATCCGCGCGAGCCGGACCATTTCGGCCATGCCGGCACCTTCAACAACAATGTCCTGACCATGCAGGCGGCGATCGCGGGGCTGACGGAGGTGTACACCGAGAAGGCGGCGGAGGAGATCAACGCCCAGGGGGACCTGCTGCGCCACCGCCTGAACAATGCCGCGGAGACGCGCAACCTGCCCGTGCAGGTGACGGGCTACGGCTCGATGATGATGTTCCACCCGACCGACGCCGACCTCACCGGCCCGAAGGACACCGACGCCGCGCCGAAGGAGGCCCGCGCCCTCTTCCACCTGGAGATGATGGCCCGCGCCCACTATGTGTCCCGCCGCGGCATGATGGCCCTCTCGCTCCCCATGGGCCCCGACGAGTTCGACGGCCTGACGGCGGCCTTCGAGGACATCCTCGATACATACGGGGCGTTGTTCTGAGGAGCGCTCCCTGGCGGCGGAAAAAGTCAGGGCAAGCCCGCGACTTTTCGGAGGGCATCGTTGATGCGGGTCTGCCACCCGGGCCCGCCGGAGCGGAAGGCCGCGAGGACATCGGGATCGAGGCGGAGGGTGGTGCGGACTTTCGTTACCTCGGATTTCGGCCGGCCGCGGCGCAGCGGGGCCCTGGCGAACTTCGCCTGCCATTCGGGGGTGCTGAAATCCGGCAGGTCATCGTCCGAATCGGGAGGCATAGAGCTCTTGTTCACGGGCGTTAGCCTTTCTCATGCTGATGATACGGCGAGCACCCTCACGCGAAGTCCACGCCACGAATACCATTCGGTCGGCAAGGAATCCCACCGTGATGTACCGGGTCTCGCCATAGTCCCTGCGGTCGTCTTCGACCGTGATGGTTTCGCCTTCGAACACGCCGCCTGCATCGGCCATGTCGAGACCGCGGTCGCGAAGCGTGGCGCTGCGCTTGGCGGGGTCGTATTCGATCCGCACCATTTATGTCACTACAGAAAATAGACGCCGTCAAGAGTGCCTGTGCCGCTGGTAGCCGTAAAGACCGGGTAATCATCTGCAAGTTGCCCGGTGGCTGCCTTGCTGCCGCGGTTCGCCCGCTACCGCCGGAGCGGCACAGCGGCTATGAAGGCCCGCCGCTGCCGCCATGAATGCGGAGGCGGCGGGCGGCAAGCGGGGCGGGCCTATGAAATACGATGTCATCGTCATCGGCGGCGGGCTGCATGGGTCCAGCACGGCTTATCACCTGGCCGTCCGCGAGCCGGGGCTTCGCATCGCGGTGGTCGAGCGCGACCCGGCCTATGAACATGCCGCCTCGATCCGCTCGACGGCCGGCGTGCGGGTCATGTTCTCGCAGGAAGAGAATGTGCGCATGTCGCAATACGGCCACGAGTTCTACCGGGGCTACGAGCGGACGATGACCGTGGACGGCGAGGAGGCCACCGTGTCCTTTCGCCGTCAGGGCTATCTGCACATCGCGACTTCGCCCGAAATGGCCGGGAGCATGCGCGCCAATCACGCGCTCCAGAAACGCCTCGGCTGCAATGTCGACCTCCTCGACGCGGCCGGGACGGCGGCCCGCTTTCCCTCGCTCCGCACCGGCGACATGGTCTGCGCGACCCACTCCCCCGACGACGGCTGGATCGATTCGCACGGCGCGCTGACGGCGCTCAGGCGCAAGGCGCGGGCGCTTGGCGTCAGCTATATCGCGGGCTCGGCGGCCGGTCTGAATGTCTCCTCCGGCCTCGTCTGTTCGGTTGCGCTCGAAAGCGGCGAGGTGCTGGAGGGCGACCGGGTCGTCAACAATGCCGGCGCCTGGGCGCACGAGGTCTCCGCGATGGTCGGCCTCGACATTCCGGTCCGCCCCATGCCGCGCACGACCTGGTTTTTCGAATGCCGGGCGGAGATCGAGCCGCTGCCGCTCACCACGGACGCCGCGAACGGCCATTCGATCGGGTTCCGGCCCGAAGGCGCGGGCTTCATTGCAGGCATATCCGACTACGCCCGCACCGGCGATTTCGACTGGGAGCCGGACCTGGAGGGGTTCGAGAGCGATGCGTGGCCGCGCCTCGCGCACCGCGTGCCGGCGTTCGAGGCGATCCGGCTCAGGAACGCCTGGGCCTGCCACTATGCCTACAACACCTTCGACGGCAACATGATTATCGGCGCATGGCCGGGCGCGCCGGAGAATTTCCTCATCGCGACCGGATTTTCCGGCCACGGCCTCCAGCA
>JAJECZ010000163.1 GCA_022821735.1 Alphaproteobacteria bacterium
CATGTCGGTGTTCGTCTGCCCGCATTGCGGCAAGGGCACCCATATCTTCGGCTCCGGCGGCGCGCGTGCGGAGGCGGAACGGCTCGGCGCGCCCTTCCTCGGCGAGGTGCCGCTCGAACTGGAACTGCGCCTGCGCTGCGATGCCGGCACGCCCGCGGCCGTGGACGACTCCTCCCCCTCCGGCCAGGCCTTCCGCGAGATCGCCGCCCGCCTCTGGCAGGAGGTCGAGGCGCGCCGCGCCACCGGCCCCGCGGCGCCGCGGATCGTGATGGAGTAGGGGGCGTTATTGGAAGTCGATCGCTAATGATCGCCGACGCCAAAAGGGTACGAAAGGCAAGAATGACATCGGCCCATCCCGGCGCATTCATTCGTTCTGAAGTGATGGACGAACTCGGCCTGACCGTAACGAGGACGGCGGAAATTCTGGGTGTCCGCCGTGCGACGCTTTCCGCCCTGCTGAACGGCGAAGCGGCGTTGTCTCCGGAAATGGCGCTGCGTATCGAAAGGGCCTTCGATGTGAGCATGGACATGTTGCTTCGCATGCAGGCCTGACACGATGCGGCCCGGATAGCGGGCTCATGCCGACGAGATTGACGTCCGGCGCCACGAACCAGCGTGAATTCGACGAACGCGGCCCGGCTTCTGCGGCGGGCCTTGCATCTGTATGCTCCCCGCCGGGCACTCATTCCGCAGGATGCGACGGAGGAACGACACTGTGATCAAGCGCTTCGGAAGCCTGTTTGCCGGGCATATCGACCTGGACGACATGGGCCAGGACGCCACGCCGGCGAACGACCGGCGCTACGACAACGACCGGCTGGCCTCGGTATTCGAAAAGACCGAGAAGATGGCCGTCGCCATGGACGAACTCGGCTACGACGCCTTCTGGCTGGCCGAGCACCATTTCCAGCATGAGGGCTATGAGTGCATCCCGAACCTGCCGCTGTTCTTCGTGCACCTGGCACACCTCACCAAGCGGCTCCGCTTCGGCTGCGGCTTCAACGTCACCACCATGTGGCATCCGCTCCGCCTCGCGGAGGACTTCGCCACCGCCGACATCCTGACCGGGGGCCGGGTGATCTTCGGCGTCGGGCGCGGCTACCACACGCGCGAGGTCGAGACGCTGGGAGGCATCCTGATGGACGGCGACGCCAACCGCGACATGTTCGAGGAGCAGACGGAGATCGTGCTGCGCTCCTTCCGCGAGGAGTCGTTCCGGCACGAGGGCAAGTATTACACCCTGCCGCCGCGCGTGCCCTACCGCGGCTACGAGCTCGACGAGATCACGCTGGTGCCGCGCCCGGTCAACCAGCCGGTGGAATGCTGGCAGCCGATCGTGAGCGCCCAGCCGCGCGGACTCGACTTCATGGCGAAGCACGGCATCAAGGGCATAGTCGGCGGCGGCTCGGCGCTGATGGCGGAGCGGCCTATCGTCGCCTTCAAGGAAGCGTGGGAGCGCGCCGGCCACGATGTGCAGATCGGCGAGAACCTCTGCATCGGGCTCAACTTCCACATCGCCGAGACGAAGGAAAAGGCGATCCGCGAGGCGTCGCCCTATTTCGAGGAACACGTCAAGATGTTCGCGCCGCTCGGCATGGTGCCGATGAAGCCCGAGCAGCTGCAGCGGGTGAGCGAGCGCGGCGACTGGGCCGAGATGAACATCCCGACCCTGGAGCGCGCGGTCGAGGCCGGCTCCTGGTATTGCGGGCCGCCAGAGGGCTTCATCGACTATCTGGAGTCGCTGCAGGCCAAGTATCCGGGGCTGGAGGACGTCAATGTCCAGTCCAGCATGGGCACGCCGCTCGCAGTGATGCTCGAGCAGCTGGAGCTGTTCGGCAAGGAGGTGATGGCGCCCTTCCGCGAGCGGCAGACCGCGAAGGCGGCCTGAGGCGGCTCAGCCGCGCTCGGACAGAATCGCGCCCGCGGCGAACAGCGCCTCGATCTCGTCCGCGCCGACGCCGGCTTCCGCCAGCACGTCCGCGCTGTGCTCGCCGAGCAGCGGCGTCGGCCGGGCGGCGGAGGATGCGGTGTCGCGGAAGCCGATATAGTTCCAGGCGATCCGCATCCGCCCGGCCGTCGGGTGGCGGGCCTCCGTGACCAGGCCGTTCGCGTGCGCGGACTCGTCGTCGAGGAAGACCTCGCTCGCCCCGCTCCGCGCTTCCACGGCCGGCACGCCGACCGCGTTCAGCGCCTCCAGCGCCTCTTCCGCCCGGCGTCCGGCGAAGGCGGCTTCGATCGCGCGGGCGAGCGGCGATTGGGCCGGATGCCCGTCGCCGGCGGGGTCCATCGCGCCGGCCCCGAGCAAGCTCGTCAACGCCGCCCGCGCCTCCTCCGTATCCGCCGCCACATAGATCCAGCCGTCGGCTACCCGGTAGAGCCGGTGGAAGGCGTCGATGCCGTGCTGGCCGGTGTCGGCGAGCGGCCGTTCCGGCTTGCCCTGCCACTTTCCGAACCAGGGCGAGCTCAGCACCACCGCGGCATTGAGCAGGTTGCTGTCCACCCGCCGCGAGGGTCTGCCCCGCCGGCGCGCATAGAGCGCCAGGATCGAGCCGAGCGTCGCCATCGCCCCGGCGGTGAAGTCGGTCGGCGCAAGCTGGGCGGCGAAGGAAGGCGGGTTGCCGCTGCCGCCCTGCGCGCGGGAAAGGCCCATCAGCGCCTGCGCCAGCGGGTCGATTCCGGGCCGCTTCGAATAGGGTCCGGTCAGGCCGTAGCCCGTGACATGCGTCTCGATGAGGTCCGGATCCACATCCGCGCCGATGCCCATGCGGTGCGTCGCGCCGGGGCGGAGGTTGGCGAGCATCATGTCGCAGCTGGCCGCCACGCGCTGGATCGCTTCCCTGCCGCCCGGCTTGCGCGCGTCCACGCAAAACGAGCGCTTGTTGAAGTTCAGGTTGTAGAAGTAGTTGCGCCCGATGGGCCGCGAGATGTCGCCGCCCGGCGGCTCCAGCTTGATGACATCGGCGCCGAGGTCGCCGAGCAGGCGCCCGGCCGTCGGCCCGGCGATGAGGTTCGTGATCTCCAGCACCCTGATCCCGGCAAGCGGCGGCGGGTCCTGCCCATCGCCTGCCGCCGGCGCCGCTTCCGCCGCGAGCGGCGGGAGTTCCGGGAGCGGCCCGGCGGCGGCCGCACGCGGCTTCGGGTCCGCGGGCGTCTCGGCGAAGCGGATCGGCGCCCCCATCTGCAAGGTGTCGCCGAGCGCCGGGTCCTCGAGCGCGAGCACCATGGCATTGTGCCGGATCTGCGGATCGTCGAGGACGACCGGCCCCTGCCGGACCGGCGCGAACGGCACGTCGGCCGCCTCGAAATCGGCGGCCCAGTCGGCGGCGTCGCGCGTCTTCATCGCCCCCGCGATCGCAGCGCGGAGTTCCTCCTCCTCCGTCATCCCGTCACCCCGGCGCACGTTGTCGAACCGGGGCTCCGCGACGAGCTCGCCGATGCCCATGATCTCGGAAGCGCGGGCGATGAAGCGCTCATGCACGCAGCCCAGCTGGATATATTCGCCGTCCGCGCAGGCATAGAGGCTGTAGAAGGGCGCGCTGCCGGCGGGATGGGTCTGGAACACGAGCGGCGGGACGCCTTCGGCGACCACCTTCGGGTGGAAGAGCAGCGCCCCGGCCAGCAGCGAAGTCTCGACGATGCGGCCCCGGCCCGTGGTCTCGCGGGCGAGCAGGCTTGCGGCCGCGCCGATGCAGGCGAACAGCGCCGCCCCGGTGCTCGGCAGCGGATGCGGCACGTGCACCGGCGCGGGCCTGAAGCCCGGCATGCCGGAGAGGATGCCGGCGCGCGCCATCACCAGGTCGTCCACCGGCGGGTCGTCCCGCCACCGGCCCTTCATGCCGTAGGCGGTGATCGAGCAGGCGACGAGGCGCGGATTCGATGCCCGCAGCTTTTCCGGCGCCACCAGCGCCTGTTGCGGCGCGGCGGGCGCGAAGTCCTGCAACAGCACATCCACGCCCGGCAGCAGGCGCGCGAGCGCATCCGCCGCGCCGGCGGCCCGCGGGTCCCAGTCGAAAGCCTCCTTGCCCCGGTCCCACACCGTGAAACCGCCGCTGCGGTGCAGCGGGGCTTCCGGGTGGACGGCGCGAAGCACCCGCGCGCCCGAATCGCCCAGCAGCATCCCGGCAAAGGCGCCGGCAGGGCCGGAGGTGAGATCGAGGACGGCGATGCCGTCGAGCGGAAGCGTCATCGGGGAGCGCCCTTTCTCTGTTCGCTGCGGACGGATCGGCAGAATTCCAGCGTTTCGCGGTCAGCCGCAAGCAAACTCAGCCGTCGGGAACCAGAACCGCCTTCCCGATGACCTTGCGGTCAAGGACCAGTTGCAGCGCCTCGGCCGCGCGGGAAAACGGAATGCGGTGGCTGATATGCGGGCGCAGGCCGTCCCGGGCCACCCAGCGGGTGAGGTACCGCCAGGTCTCTTCCGGCAGGTTCGGATTGCGCCGTCCCGCCTCGCCCGCGCGCACGCCGATCACCTCGATGCCCTTGATGAGGACATGGTTGACCTTGGCGACCGGCCGGCGGCCGCTGGTGAAGCCGATTGAGAGAATGCGCCCGCCCCATGCGGTCGAGCGCATCGCCTCGTCGAAGGCGTCGCCGCCCACGGGGTCGTAAACGACATCGGCGCCGCGGCCGCCGGTTGCGGCCAGCACCGCCGAGCGGAACCCGTCCCGATAGTCGATGACGACATCCGCGCCCTGCCTGCGGAGCGCGGCCAGTTTCTCCTCGCCCGCCGCCGCGGCGATCACCTGCGCGCCCAGACGCTTGGCGCAATGCACCGCCGCCATGCCGACGCCGCCGGCCGCGCCCAGCACCAGCACGCTCTCGCCGGGCGCCAGCCGGCCGCGCTGCAGCAGTGCATGGAGCGCCGTGTGGTAGGCGGATCGGAATACGGCGGTCTCTGCCATGTCCAGCTCCGGCGGCGCCGGGCGCACGCGGTCGAACGTGACCGCTGCCAGTTCGGCGAAGGCTCCCGGCCGGTGGCTCACGACAACCCGGTCGCCGGGCTCGAAATAGTTGCTGCCGAAGCCGGTGGCGACGACCGTCCCGGCGGCTTCGAGCCCCGGCACGAAGGGCAGGTCGGGCTTGAGCTGGTAGCCGCCCGCCACCATGAGCGCATCGACATAGTTGACGCCCCAGGCCTCCTGCCGGACCAGCACCTCGCCCATGCCGGGCTCTGGATCGGGCCGTTCGTCAACGGTCAACACATCGGGCGAGCCGAGCTCGCGGCAGAGGATTACACGCATGGGCTGAAGAAGGACGGGGCGAACATCGGGAAGCGAGGCGGGTGCCGGAACGGATAGCGCAGCATTGCCCCGGCGGCGCTGTCTGGCAAGAGCGTGCCGCCGCGCCCGGCGATGTCTAGACCGGAACCTATTCACGAGGACCGTATCGCGGCCGGACAAACGGTCCCGGTCGCAGCACGCGCGAATAGCCCATAGTCTACGCATCGACTCCCCGAGGCACAGGTTTCGCGACCGATGACAGAGAATTCTCCGCTTCCGCTCGCCGGCATCCGGGTGCTGGAGTTCTGCCAGACGATCATGGGGCCGAGTTGCGGCCTGGTGCTCGCCGACCTCGGCGCGGACGTCATCAAGGTCGAGCCGGCGCCCGACGGCGACAAGACCCGCCGCCTGCCGGGCTTCGCCGCCGGCTTCTTCGGCGGGTTCAACCGCAACAAGCGTTCGCTGGCCGTCGATCTCAAGTCGGACCGCGGCCGGCAGGTCGTCCACCGGCTCGCAGCGGGCGCGGATATCGTGATCGAGAACTATGCGCCCGGCACCATGGAGCGGCTCGGCTGCGGCTGGGAGACGCTGAGCGGGATCAATCCGCGCCTCGTCTTCGCCTCGCTCAAGGGCTTCCTCTCCGGGCCTTACGAGAACCGGCCGGCGCTCGACGAGGTGGTGCAGTTCATGGCCGGGCTCGCCTACATGACCGGCCCGCCCGGCCAGCCGTTGCGCGCCGGCACCTCGATCATCGACATCATGGGCGGCAGCTATGCGGTCATCGGTATACTCTGCGCGCTGAAGGAGCGCGAGGCGACCGGCAAGGGGCAATTCGTGAAGTCGGCGCTGTTCGAATCGACCGCGTTCCTTATGTCGCAGCATATGGCCGGCATCAGCGCGACGGGGCGCGAGCCGCAGCCCATGCCGGCCCGCGCCCGCGCCTGGGCGATCTACGAGACCTTCGAGACCGGCGACGGCGAGCAGGTGTTCATCGGCATCACCAGCGACAATCACTGGCGCGCCTGGTGCGAACATTTCGGCTGGGCGGACGAGCTCGCCGACCCGCGCAACGCCACGAACGAGAGCCGCGTCGTTGAGGGGGACCGGATCGCCGCCCGCATCGCGGACATCGTAAAAGCGCGCACGCTTGCCGAGATGACCGCCATACTGGAGGAGATCGCCGTGCCCTTCTCGCCCGTCGCGAAGCCGGTGGACCTGTTCGACGACCCGCAGCTCAACCATGA
>JAJECZ010000360.1 GCA_022821735.1 Alphaproteobacteria bacterium
AAGCCGCTGCGTTGTTCGGCGCCACCCCCGGCCCGGACGAGTTCGACAACCGGCCGCTGTGGGAAGCCCCGGACCGCATCAGGACCGTCCCGCACGGCGAGCTCACCTTTGCCGAGCAGCGCACCCGGCGGCGGGAGTACACGGTGCGGCGCGACCAGGACCCGAACCTCCACCCCGGCGATCCGCTCGACCTCCCCGACCTCCGCGCCGCGTTCGAGGACTCGCACCTGCCCGCCATCGTGCACGAGATCATCGACCTTGCCGCCGAGCGTCTGTGCGCCGATGGAACCAAGCTTGCCGACGAGCGCGAGAGCCTCATCTGGGGCCTGGTGAACTGCTTCCACGCCCAGACCCGGAGGATCGACCGCGCGCTCGACCGCATGATCCCGGAACTGCGCGACCTCGAACGCGCCCAGGACGGCACCGAGATCCCGGCGCGCGAACTGGAGCTGATGACCGACCGGGCGCACAACATGGGCGACCGCCGCGACGCGCTGGAGATCTTCCGTGACTGCGCCGCCGAGGCCTACCGCGCGCGCACCGGCGACGTCTGGAGGCCGCGCACCGGCAGCCACGCCAGCCGCACCGGCAATCTGACCTCCGCCGCCATCGACGCCCGGGACTTCCGGCGCGCGAGGAAAGACCGCGAGACGACCGCACATCTCCCCGCCGGAACCCTGATCGCCATCGCCGGCGGCAAGGACATCGCCGACCCGGCCGCTGTCATCGCCCGCCTCGACAAGGCCCGCGACAAGTATGCCGACATGGTGCTCGTGCATGGCGGCGGTCCCGGCGTCGAGAAGATCGCGGCGCGCTGGGCAGAGCGCAACGGCGTCCACCAGGTCGTCTGCAAGCCCGACTGGGACCGCCACGGACGCGCCGCCCCGTTCAGGCGCAACGACGAACTCCTCAACCTCCTGCCGAAGGGCGTGATCGCGTTCCCCGGCTCCGGCATCACCGAGAACCTCGTCGACAAGGCGAAGCAGCTCGGCATCCCGGTGCAGCGCATCGCAGCATAGTCGCAAGCGCCAGGCGGGCCGCGTCGTCGCTCCGGCGGCGGCGCGGCCCGTTTCCTGTTTCGCACAGCGGTGGCGTGGCAACGCCCCTCCGCTGCCGGGACCGTATCGTGGCGAGCACCGGGCGGAATGCGGCCGCTTACGAGGCAAACGGCTGCATCCCGCCCCGGCGCTGGAAAGGCAGGCGGCGGTCGAGAGGCGGGGCCAGGAGGTGGACCGGGCCGGGCACGAAACATGCGCACCCTGCGGGCCGCTTCGCGGCGGCTTGCGCCGTGCGGATGTTTCTCTGAAGACCCGGCCCTCCGTCCTTGTTCATTCCGCACCGTCAACCGGCAACCTTCGCCCTCCGCAGGCTCCGGGCGCGAGCTTGCCTCTTATGTGGCGAGACCGTGACAGGTGCGCGCCGCGAGACCGCGCGTGGCGCCCGGAGGCTGCACGACGCGGCTCCCCTTCGGGATGCGCCGCGCCGCGCAGCCTCCGGGCGCATGACCGCCGCTGTCCGGGCCTGCCGCTCGCAATGCTCGCGCGGGCGCTCCCGCGCCGTCGCACGCTTCGCCGCGCTCGCCCTCCGGCTTCGCCGTTCCGCTGCCGCGTCACCCGCCACTGCACCATGCTGCGCATGGTTGCAGCGTCTCCTGCGCCGAACCCGGCACACCGCCGCTCGCATCGCTCGCGGCACGTCCGTTCGTCGCCTCGCTCGCCCTGGCCGGCTGCGCCGGCTGCGGGCATCGCCTCGGCTCATCGCCGCTGCACTCCGTGCGTCGCCGGTAACGGCTTCGCCGTTCACCGTCCTCCGCACCGCGCCGTGCAGCAGTGTCCGCGCGAGTGCCGTTGCTCCCGCCGGCCCGCTCGGCACGGTGCTTCGCACCCGTGCCCTCGCTCGCGTCGGCGAGGCCGTCCGCTCAAGCGCCGCGGCGGCTCCCCTCCGCCGGGTTCCCCGGCGTCGATTTCCCCATCCTCAATGCTGCGCATTTCGGTCGTCCCGACCGCCCGGGGCGGCCTTGGGTCTCACACCCCACGCATCGGTGATGCAGGTGGCGCGTACGCGCGTTTACAGGGCATTTCGCGTGTCCTTCGGCGCCTCTGAACGCCTTGCAGCGTCCGACTCTTGTTGGACCGAGCGTATATCGCACCGATACACGGCAATCGTCATCGCCCAGTCCCCACAAGTCCCCGCCTGTCCACCACCGATATACGGGCGGCATGCGACCGACATGCGGGCAAACACGCTACAAACACCAACCGATACACGACCGGCATGCGCTGAAGTCAGCCGGTCCGGCCCACCTTGCAAGGTCACAGACCAGACGCTGTAGCCCGACTGGCCCTGTCTCGCGCCATTGTCATAATCGTGCATTCCTCACGCCGGAATCGCCAGACGACAGTCAATCTGGTAGCAACCGCAGGGGAACCGATTACCCTTCGAGCCGCCCTGTTACCCGTTTCGCGTCCGGTCCGGGCGACCGGAAGAGCGGATTGCATGACCATAACGGACCCGGCAAAGCCCGAATCCCGCGGCGCGGAGGCGAAAAAATGCCGGGCGAGCAGTGCAAGACCATAGGCATCCGCCTCCCGCCAGCACCCCTCACGGAATTGATCCCATGACGGAGGACGAACCAGGAGACCGGCAAGGCAACGAGGCACAGTCGGATTCCGTGACAATTTCCCTGGAAGAATTCGCGGAAGCGGACGTCGAAGCGCCGATACGAGACGCCAACAGCGTTGATTGCCGGAGTCTTGCCAGCCTCTACGAAGCAGTCAGCAAACAACACGAACAGTCGGGTGATGAAGGCGCTACCCGTATCTTTGGCCTTCTCGCTCAGCTCACCCGCATGCATTTCAAGCCCGACGACGGCACAGAGCCTTACGGGCCAGCGATGATGCTGCCGGACGGAAGACGCAGCATGATCCCCGGCGACCTGCGGGGCGACCAGTCTGCCGTGTTCGCGGCACTTGCCCCCGGTTTGCAGAATCCGGGCCTGAGGGCGCGGCTTTCCGACGTGGCCTGGCTCAACGACCGCAAGCTCTATGCGATGGCACAACTCGCTATCGACGCATACTGCGACGCCGTGCAAGCGGTGCTTGAAGGCCGATCTAAGTTCTTTGGAAACAAGCGGTCAGCCAGCAGCCGCGACGGTGCCGACATGCTGTGCCGCGCTTGTCGGATCGCCAAGACAACAGGTTGGAAAGATCCCGAAGGAACGCGCCTCCAAGCATTGGTTTCGGACGTTACACAGGACGCATTCGACCGCAAGGACCATCGTGGGTTCCTCAATGCTGCCGAAATCGCCCTTCGGTTTCGCATTGTCGAACCGACCGCACTAGCCCGGAACGCGGAGACCCTGGCTGCAACGGGCGCACCGGACGCCTTCACCTCGCGCGAACTATGGGAGCTTGCCTCGCGAGCCCACCAGCAATCCGGGAACGATACTGAGCGCGACCGCTGCCTTGTATCCGCAGCCGAATGTCTAGTCGCATTGGCCGAGGCCGACGGGGGTCGCGGAATCGTCGCGGCAAGCCACCTGATGAAAGCCATCGAAGCGCTCAGGCGGATACCGAATACCGAGGAACGACGACGGCAACTCGAGCCCCGCCTCCGAGAAGCGCAAGCCTCGATACGCGACCAGATGGGCACGATATCGGCACCGGTCGATCTGGCCGAACTCCACGAAGACGCCCGTGAAAGCGTCGGCGGCCTGAGTCTTTCGGACGCACTCGCCGCCTTCGCGCAACTTGCGGCGTCACGGACACCGGATGACTTGCGCGATGAAGCGCAAAGCCAGGCCGAGGGGAGTCTGTTCTCCAGCATCATTCCGAAGGCAATAGTCGACGATGAGGGCAAGGTGGTCTCCAAGTCTCCCGCTTTCGTCGGGGATGCAGAGACGGATGACCTTGCTCTGCGCCATAGCATTGCGCGCAACGAGGGATTCCGCAGACAGCTTGTCGCTGCCGGGCTGATCGACCCGGCGAGACAGCTGATCCACGCCGAACATCCGCTCGAACAACGCGACTTCCTTCCTCTCGTTGCAATGACTCCGTTCGTGCCTGCCGACAGGGCGGATCTCTTCAGTCTGGCCTTTGCGCGTTTTTTCGGCGGTGACTTCATTTCCGCGCTGCACATTCTCGTCCCGCAGTTGGAGAACTCCTTACGGTACATCCTGAAACAAGCCGGCCATGAACCCTCGTTGATCCGAAGCGACATGACGCAGGAAAACCGGAACCTGTCGGTGATGCTTACGAAAGATCGCGCTTTGCTTGAGAGCCTGTACGGCCCCGCTATCGTTTACGAGATTGAGAACCTGTTCGATTTCCGGGGAGGCCCCGCGCTCAGGCATCAACTGGCCCACGGGCTGGTCTCGGGCGCGGCATGCCACGGAACGGACGCGATCTATGCATGTTGGTTCATATTCCGGCTGTGTTGCCTGCATGTGTTTGAGCACTGGGACAAGCTGGCAGAATGGATGGACGGGAACCAGGGGCGGGAAAGGAGCTCTGCGCCTGGCGGCCCACCTTCCGACGTCGCCGAAGCCGCTGACAACGATCCGGGTCCCGCCTGATGGCGGTCAATCCTTCAATACCCTCGAACCCCAGCGAAGTAGCGCGCCCGCAATGACATTTCGTCTGGTCGACAGGGGCTGGGAGTCCGAATTCGTCAATGGCCTTCGCCAGCATCCGGGCGCGCTTCGTATCGTTTGCCCCTTCATCAAGCGCCGCGCTCTCGCCCGGATACTCTCCACGCGCCCCCCTTTCCTGCGCGTCATCACGCGGTTCAGCCTTCCGGACTTTGCGGAGGGCGTGAGCGATATTGAAGCGCTTCGGACGTTCCTCGACGCTGACGGCGCCGTTCGCGGCGTTCACGGCCTTCACGCCAAGCTCTACATATTCGGAACGGGACGGGCGATTATCACGTCGGCCAACCTCACTGGCGCCGGCCTCACGGCGAACCGCGAATTCGGAGTCGTCACCGAAGACAGCGCGGCGATCGAACATTGCCTGGCTTGGTTCGACGCGCTCTGGCAGGACGCCGGCGGCGATCTGCAGCAATCGCAGCTCGACAGCTGGGCCCACACACTGTCAAACCATCTTGCATCGGGCGCGCCGCCCTCGGAATCCGGGAATCTTGAAGACTTCGGGGCCGTAGCGAGCTTCGAACCCCTGCCATTCTCCAGCCCGCCGCCCATCTTCGCGGACCCGCCGCAGTCGTTCGTCAAGTTCCTCGGAGAGGGCAACAACCGTGTTCCTCTCGACTGCCCCACCATCGAAGAAATTGACCGCGCAGGCTGCCACTGGGCTCTCGCCTGGCCTGCCGGAGGCGGTAGGCCGACCGGCGTCCAGAACGACGCCGTCATGTTCATTTCGCGGCTGGTGAAAGGCCCGGATATCCGCATTTTCGGACGCGCCGTCGCACTGAAACATGTGGCGGGACGGGACGAGGCAACCCCAGCCGACATAGAACGCCGCCCGTGGAAGACCCGGTGGCCCCGATACATTCGCGTTCACCATGCCGAGTTCGTCGCGGGCACCATGCAGAACGGCGTCTCCCTCGCGGAACTGATGGACACTCTCGGAAGCGATTCGTTCGCGCCCACCCAGCGCAATGCGGCCCGGGGTCAGGGCAATACGAACCCGCGCCGTGCTTTCATGCAGCAGCCGGCCGTCGAGCTTTCGAATGAAGGGTGCGAATGGCTGAATGCCCGGCTCCAAACCGCGTTCAATGTCCACAGACAAGTTCCACGCCACGTTCTCCGTGAACTCGACTGGCCGGAAGTTCCCATCCATGCCGAGGCCTATCCGGATTTCACGCAGGACGATTTCGACAGCGAACTGCTGCGGATGCTCGACGCGGAACGGCAGGCAGGGCGGACATTTGCCCGAGTCGTCGCACGCGACCTGCACCGCAACGTGGTCGGCGGCACGGCACCGAACCGGTTCCCCATGGCTTGCGACGCAATGTGGAAGCTCTGGCGGCAGCAGGGAAGCATTCAGGACAACATCATCCATACTACGGAAAGCGGCCGGTCATCGACGATCGAAATCCGCTTCGCACTGTAGCCCGCTTTGTGGCTGGCAGACCCACGGGACCATCGCTCCGTCCGGCAGCATCACCGCCTTGTCGTTGGCGCACCTCCTCGCTCTCAACCGGACCAGTTGTCCAACGAAGACGCCGCGGCTCCGCAGAACACCCGGCAGTTGCTCAAGCCGACAGACTTCCGGTCGGCCCTCACCTCTGTTACAGGCGGATCCGCTCTCGCAAAGGTCCCTCCCACCCTGCGAAGAGCCCTTCGGACTCTGGTGGCATGTTTGCCCCTGCCATGTCAGGAAGGTGCAATGCCGACAGTGTTCGCACAGGTCGAAGTCGCGTCAGCGGGGAAGGGCTGAATGACACGGGACAGCTTCTGGAAGAACAATCCCCTTCTCATGATGATCCGGGCAAACGAACTCGGGCGGCTCGTAGAACATCTCGAAGCTGAACAGAGGGACGGCGTTTGGCATGAAGGAACGAATATGGCGGTCCCAGTTCTATTGTCCCTCGCCGCCGAGATCGGTTTGAAGGCATGGCACCGCAGTGAGGGCAACGAGGCGGCAATCAAGACTCACGATCTTCTGGAGCTGTTCGATAGCCTGGGCGAAAACACGCGGAGACGCCTCGAGGACAAGATGCCGGAAATTCCAAGCCCCATTTCGGATTGGCCGATCTATCCGGGCATAAGAAACGCATTGTGCCAAAACAAGAATATCTTCACGCAGTGGAGATATGCGCATGAACACGATTCTCTGGCTGCCGAAACAGGCGTCCTCAAGGCGGCGCTCAAGGCAATTGTCGACGCATATGTCGTCGAGATGCCTTCGGAGCTCCGCTTAAAGGATTAGGTCAATGCGGACATGGTCTGCCTGAACGCGGCGCGGAACGACTGCCGGATCGATAGCGGCTATTGGACAGGCCGACCGGGTCTTGCCTTGGTCGCTAACGGCGATGGCCTCATGCGTTCGGAGGCATTCCTAGCGGACAACGAGGCCCTGGGTTCGGGTCAGGACGCGCCATCACTTTTTCGTTAGGTCCGCAGGTCGTCGAGCGATTTGTGCCCCATATCCATCTCGGCGCGCTCCACGGCGTCGATCACCACATCGGCGGCGGCGTCCGTGCGGTGGCTGCGCTGTGCAGAAGC
>JAJECZ010000047.1 GCA_022821735.1 Alphaproteobacteria bacterium
GAAGTCGCGGTCGACGCTCTTGGGCGCGCGGGCCCTTTCCATTGCCGGCTGAGAATCCCGGTCGCGCTGGCGCTGCGCGGGCGCATCGCTCTCGCGTTCCGTGCCGCGCTCCTCGTCCAGCCCGGCCTCCCGTCCCTTGTCCTTCACCGGCTCGACCGCCTCCAGCGCGGCGATGCGCTCGCCGGTGACGGCTTCGAGGGTCTCCCTGAGCGCCTCCCTGTCGTCGGTGACGAGCTCGGCTCGGTCGCGCGCGCGGCTGATCTCGACGTAGAAGGATTTCTGGGTCGTCAGTTTCGTATGCCTGGCCTCCATCGCCGCGATGACGTTGTCGACGGTGCGACCCTGGAACGCGTGCACGGTGGAGGCCCATGCCCGGTCGACGTGGCGGAGCTGCGGATCGCCGGGGCGGAGATCGAGCTTGCGCCCGTCCTCAAGGCGGAAGGTGACCTGTCCATGCCCGACCGCCGCCACCTCGGCGATGCCGCTGTTGAGCAGCCCGAGACCCATGTCGTTGCGGGTCCAGCGGATGCGGTCTCCGGCGCGGAGCTCGATCTCCCCGGACCGGTACACCTCGACCCCGCCGGTGCGGGCCGCGAGCCGGTTGGGATCCCACGAGACCCTCTGGCCACCCTTCCCCCGGAGCGTCACCGTGTGAGCCTTTCGGTCGACGCCGAGGACGCGGAGTTCGTCGCCCTTGTCGACGCCGAGCCGCTTGTAGGGGCGGTGGAAGGCGACGACATCGCCCGGCGCGTAGTTGGCGGCGAGCGTCTTCTCGGCGTTGGTATAGCCATAGCTGACCAGGCGCTCAGCATTCATGGCCGGCCCGCGCACCGCGCCGTCGCGAACCAGGCGCTCGCGCACGAGTTCGTTGATGCGCTCGCGCAGCCCGTGGCTCGGGGCCATCAGCCCGGTCCTCGCGCGTTCGTCCGGCGACAGCGCGAGCCAGCGCGCCGCGGCGGCGCCCGCGAGGTTGTCGGGCTTCGCCTCGGCGACGTTGTCGCCGAGCTTCTCGAAGGCCGTTGCGATCTCGCCCGCGAGGCTCGCCTCGACGGCTTCCTTCAGCGCCGGATCGCGCTGGCGCATGATCTCGTCCATGACGGCGGTCTTCATGCCGGCGGCCTGGAGCTGGGCGAAGGGCTTGCCGGCATCGACCGCGTCGAGCTGCTTGGCATCGCCCACCAGCACCACGCGGGGGATGCGGAGCGCGTCGGCGATCCTGAGCAGGTCGCGGGTCTGGACGGTCGAGGCGAGCGAGCCCTCGTCGACCACCAGCGCGGTCTTTCGGAACGCCGCGCGCATTTCTCGGGCTCCCTTGCGCGTCATGCGGCCTTCGGCGACCCCGGCGTGGCGGGCAAGGAAGCGCTGGAGGGTTTCGCTTCCGATGCCGGCCTCGGTTTCCAGGGTGCGGGCGGCCGAGGCCGAGGGCGCGAGGCCCCGGACCTCGTATCCCTTCTTCTCCATGAGCGTGCGGGCGCGCCGCAGCATGGTGGTCTTGCCGGTGCCGGCATAACCCTGGACGCCGACCGTTCGATCCTCGGCCGACAGGATGAGCTTCACCGCCTCCTTCTGCCCGTGGGTGAGCGGGCCGTTGCGGAGCGCCTTGTCCACGGCGCGCCCGTGCATCGGCACGGCGCCGCGCCCCTGTCCGGCCTGCATGAGAGCGGCGGTCTCGCGCTCGTCGGCGATCGCTCGGTCGGTGGTGAGCAGGCCGTCCATGCCCGGCAGGCGGGCGGCGTGCAGGGTTCCGGCCTTCTCCAGCGCCGCGACCTCGCGCTCGATGTCCCCGGCCGTTGCCGCGCCGGGGCTGAAGGCGAGCGCGGCGGCGAGCAGATCGGTGCGTGAGAACACGGCTTCGCGCTCCGAGAGGTGGGCAACGGCCCATTGCGCGGCCTCGGCCGCCATGCCCCTCGCTCCCGCCGCACCGGTCGCCGTGCCCGCATTCTCCAGGGCTATCCCGACCACCGCGCCACCGCCCGGGGCCGCCCCCGGCGCGCGCCCGGCGCCGCCGTCCCGGCCGGCTTCATGCGCGGCCTCGCCGCCGGCTTCCAGACCGGCCTGCCGGGCGCCCGCTTCCGCAACCAGTCCCCGGGCATCGAAGCCCAGCGCCGCCGCCTGTTCCAGCCAGCTCTCGCGGAGCGCGGCGCGGTCGACGTCGCGCTTGGCGGCGCGGGTGAACAGCGCGGCGCGCTGGGCGAGGCGCTGGTTCTCCGCCGTGCCTCCGGCCCCCTGCCGGGCGACCTCGGCTTCGATCTCCGCGCGGCGCGTGGAGTATGCCTCGATGACGGCGCGCGGTACGCCCGCGATCTCGAACCGCCCGTCGGCATGGGTCTTCTCGATGCCGTAGCCGAGCTTCGCGAGCTCGCCCGCGAGCTCGTTGCGGTAGAGCGCGCCCAGGAGCATCTTGGAGGCGTAGAGCCGCTCGTTCGCCATCGAGCGCCATTTGCCGTCCCGGCCCCTGACCATGTTGGCGATCACGGCGTGGGAATGGAGGGCGGGATCGAGGTTGCGGGAGGCGTCGTGGCGGAAGGTGGCGATCACCGCCTTCTGGTTTCCGGTGCGCGTCACGCGGCCCGTCTCCGGGTCCTTCATCCGGGTCTCGGCGGCGTTCCGCTCGAACCAGTCGAGCGCGCGGCCGACGGCGCGGTCGTGGGCATCGGTTACCCGTGCGTCGCCGCCGACCAGCGCCGCGAGGGAGACGGACTTGGGGGCGCTGAATGTGAGGTCGCGGCCGGGACGGTGGTGGATATCGCCGTCCCTTCCGCGCCTGCCCAACTGCCTGCCGGAGCCGTCGGGAACGCGGCCTTCGAGAACGGCCCGGAAGGTCTCGGGGTCGACGGGACCTTCGAGGCCGAGCTCCGCGGCGCCCCTGCCGGTCCAGGCGCTGGCCTCGCGGTGCTCGGGGTCCTCCTTCGCATAGTATCCGTCCCTCTCGTAATAGGAGGCTCCCTGCTCCGGCGAGGCCACCGCCCCGATCGAGGCGACCATGTCAGGGCTGCCTCAGCCGGTCTCCGGCCGGCGCCTTCTCTCCGGACCCGTCGACCGCCGCCGCGTCCGCGCTGGCATTGTCGCCGGGCTCAGGCGATGCCGTACCCGGTTTCTCCGCCCCGGGCGCCGCACCGTCCTTCGGCTCCGCCTCCGTCCGCGGCGGTTCCAGCGCCAGCCCGCCCTGCCCGGTATCGCGTTCCGGCGCAGCCCCTTCGCGCGGCCCGGCCTTCCCCGCTTCGGGCGAGGGCGCGTCGGAGCGCGCCACGAACCGCTCCGCCCGTTTCGGGCGGTCGACGTAATCGAGCGCGAT
>JAJECZ010000285.1 GCA_022821735.1 Alphaproteobacteria bacterium
TCGCCATTGTCGGCCTTGACCAGCGCGAAGGGCAGAACCTTCTTCTCTTCCTGGATCACCGGGTCCCGGTCCGTGCGGCCGATCAGGCGCTTGATGCCGAACAGCGTGTTGGTCGGGTTGGTCACCGCCTGGCGCTTGGCCGGCTGGCCGACCAGGCGTTCGCCGTCTCCGGTTATCGCCACCATGGAGGGCGTGGTGCGCGCGCCCTCGGCGTTTTCGATGACTCTGGGTTCGCTGCCATCCATCACGGCGACGCAGGAATTGGTCGTGCCGAGATCGATTCCGATAACCTTGCTCATGCGGTTCGTCCTCACCCGATGCGGCAAGCCCGGACCGCCCGCAAGCGCAGCGCCTGTCCCGGCTCCCTTTCATGACACTGAAAAAATCGGGCGCGCGCCCGACCTCCGTTGCGCGGGTATATATGAACGCGCCGTTGGCCCTACAAGACCCGGCAGCCTCGGGCGAGGTGCGGCAAAA
Source organism: Alphaproteobacteria bacterium (assembly GCA_022821735.1). Taxonomy (GTDB): domain Bacteria; phylum Pseudomonadota; class Alphaproteobacteria; order Bin95; family Bin95; genus Bin95. The sequence continues at coordinate 478 of JAJECZ010000285.1, forward strand.
AATGCAATTCGGGCGAAAAAATGACCGAAACCGTCGTTTCTGCAAGCTACCGCACGGACATCCCGGCCTTCTACGGCGACTGGTTTGCCCGCCGCCTCGCCGCCGGATATGCGCTGGTGCGCAACCCGTGGTCCGGCAGCACCTACCGGGTGGACCTCAAGCCCGAAGCCGTCGCCGGCTACGTCTTCTGGACCCGTAATCCCACGCCCTTCATGCCCGTGCTGGAAGGGCTCGAGCGGCCTTTCGCCGTCCAGTTCACGATCACCGGCTACGGGCGCCGGCTCGAGCCCTCGGTCCTCCCGCCCGAGCGCGCCGTCGAAGCCGCGCATGGCCTCGCCGCGCGATACGGCCCCCGGTGCGTCGTCTGGCGCTACGACCCGATCCTGTCGCCGACCCAGGACCATGTCGAGGCCGCCGGGCGGCTGGCGGAGTCGCTGCGGGGCGCAACCGACGAATGCGTCGTCTCCTTTGCATCCTTCTATCGCAAGACAACCCGCAACCTGGCGGCGGCCGGTTTCGCCTGGGAGGACCCGGAGCCCGACCGCCGCGTCCGGTTGGTCGAAGCGTTGGCGGATGCCGTTTCGCCGCTCCGCCTCACCGTCTGCGCACAACCGGAGCTGACGGTCGGCGCCGCCGAACCGGCGCGCTGCATCGATCCGGCCCGGCTCGGCCTCGGCCCGCTTCCGGAAAAGGGCAACCGGCCCGGTTGCGCCTGCGCCGCCAGCCGGGACATCGGCGCTTACGACACCTGTCCGCACGGTTGCGTCTACTGCTACGCCAATGCCTCTCCCGGAGCCGCCCGGCGCCGTTTCAAGGCGCACAATCCCGAAGCCGAGATGCTCGGCTGAACGGCGGCGGTCAGCGGGCCGCAACCGCCTCCAGCATGTCCGCGACCGCCGTCTCGAACATGGCCGTCGTCAAGCGCCCGGTATTGGTATTGTATCGCGAGCAATGATAGCTGTCGGCGAGCAGGCGGCCGCAGCCGAGCCGGTGCAGGGCGCCGTGGGCGAACGGCCGGGCAGCGCGCCTTTCGCCCAGTGCGGCCAGCACGGCATCGTGGGCGACGCGCCCGAGCGCCAGCACCGCGCCTCCCCCGGGCAGGGCTTCGAGTTCGCCCGCGAGGAACGGACGGCAGGCGGCAACCTCCGCGCCGACAGGCTTGTTCTGCGGCGGGACGCAGCGCACCGCATTGACGATACGGCAGCCGGTCAGCGTGAGCCCGTCACCGGGGTGGCCGCCGTAACGTCCCCGGGCCAGCCCCAGCTTCAGCAGCGTTGCGAACAGGAGATCGCCTGCATAGTCGCCCGTGAACGGCCTGCCCGTCCGGTTCGCTCCCCGCAGTCCGGGCGCCAGACCGACAATCAGGATCTTCGCGTCCCTCGGCCCGAAACCCGGCACGGGCGCATTGAACCAGCCGGGTTCGGTTTCGCGCCATCCGTGCCGGAACGCCCGCAGGCGCGGACAGAAGGGACAGTCCGGATCAGGCTCCATACCGCTCTTCGACGTCGTCCTGAGCCTCCTCGAAGCGCAAGTTCTCCCGCTGGGCACGGCGCGCCTGGGCGGCTTCCCGCTCGTCCTGGTCGCGCATGATCGACGGCGCAAGATCGAGCAGATCCATGAAGAAATCCGCCTGCCGGCGCAGGTCGTCGGACACCATGGGCGGCTGGCTCTTCATCGTGCTGACCACGGTGACGCGCACGCCGCGGCGCTGCAGCGCCTCCACCAGGCGGCGGAAATCGCCGTCTCCCGAGAACAGCACGATATGCTCCAGATGGTCGGCCATCTCCATCGCATCGACGGCGAGTTCGATGTCCATGTTTCCCTTGACCTTGCGGCGGCCGAGGGAGTCGGTGAACTCGCGGGCCGGCTTGGTGACGAGGGTGAAGCCGTTATAGTCGAGCCAGTCCACCAGCGGGCGGATCGGCGAATAGTCCTGGTCCTCGATCAGCGCGGTGTAATAGAAGGCCCGGATCAGCCTCCCGCGCTTCGAGAAGTAGTCGAGCATCCGCTTGTAGTCGATGTTGATGTTGAGGCCGCGCGCGGCGGCATAAAGATTGGCGCCGTCGATGAACAGCGCAGTACGTTCTTCCATATAGGTGCGCATGGCGTGGGGAAACTCCGAAAACCGCGGCAATCCGCTAAACTGCCCCTGCAACCTAGGCGAGAGGTCGCCGCGCGACAAGGGGCCGCCGGGGGGATGATTCTGATCGGACTGGGCGCGAACCTGCCGTCGCCGGAGCACGGGCCGCCGCAGGCAACGCTGGCGGCGGCGCTGGAGGCGCTGGCGGCGCACGGCGCGAAGCTGCTCAGGCGCTCGCCCTGGTACGAGAGCGCGCCGGTGCCGCCCAGCGGCCAGCCCTGGTATGTCAACGCCGTGGCGGAGGTGGAAAGCGCGCTCTCCCCGCAGGCGCTGCTCGCCGCGCTGCTCGACGTCGAGGCCGGCTTCGGCCGGGTCCGCGGCGTCCGCAACGCCTCCCGGACGGTCGATCTCGACCTTCTCGACTATCGCGGCCTGGTCACGGGGCCCGGCGAGAAGCCGGAATTGCCGCATCCCCGCCTGCATGAGCGCGCCTTCGTGCTGCTGCCGCTCCGGGACCTCGCGCCCGGCTGGCGCCACCCGGCCCGCGGCGAGACGGTGGATGCGCTGATCGAGGCGCTTGGCCGGACCGGTCCGGTCCGGCGGCTGCCGTGAGCGCCTCGTTTTCAGCGCCGATGCGGAACGGCGCGCGGACGCGCCGGCGGAAAGGCGTTGCCGTGCGCGCCCGGCCGGGTTAGACTGCCCCTTCTTCAGCCCTCGCCCGCCGCCCGGCGGGAATTCCGGCCCCTTCCCCTCGCGTTCGAATTTTCCGCTTCTGCGGGCGAGCCGGCTTCCAACATCAACCGATGGACGGTCCGAGGTCATGCTCGACGATATCGCGGCGCCCGAAAAGGTCGCGCATCTTCAGGAAATAAAGGAGAAGTCGGCAGCGGAGCTGCTCGCGCTCGCCGACGAGCTGGAGGTCGAGAACGCCTCCACGCTCCGCAAGCAGGACATGATGTTCGCGATCCTGAAGAGCCTCGCGGAAGACAATGTGGCCATTGTCGGCCGCGGCGTGCTGGAAGTGCTGGCGGACGGGTTCGGCTTCCTGCGCTCGCCCGAGGCCAACTACCTGCCCGGCCCCGACGACATCTATGTCTCCCCGCAATTGCTGCGCCGCTTCGGCCTGCGCACCGGCGACACGGTGGAGGGCGAGATCCGCGCGCCGAAGTCGGGCGAGCGCTATTTCGCGCTGACCAAGGTCACGCAGGCCAATTTCGCGGACCCGGAGGCCGTCCGCCACCGCATCAATTTCGACAATCTGACGCCGCTCTATCCGGATGAGCGGCTGCATCTGGAAATCGACCAGCGCGAGGGCAAGGACCAGACCAAGGACTACACCACCCGCGTCGTCGAGCTCGTCTCGCCGCTCGGCAAGGGCCAGCGGGCGCTCATCGTCGCCCCGCCCCGCACCGGCAAGACCATGATGCTGCAGAACGTGGCGCACGCGATCTCGCACAACCACCCCGAGGTCTATCTGATCGTCCTGCTCATCGACGAGCGCCCGGAAGAGGTGACGGACATGCAGCGCTCGGTGCGCGGCGAGGTCATCTCCTCCACCTTCGACGAGCCGGCGACCCGCCATGTGCAGGTGACCGAGATGGTGCTGGAAAAGGCCAAGCGCCTTGTCGAATACAAGCACGACGTGGTGATCCTGCTGGACTCGATCACCCGGCTCGCGCGCGCCTACAACACGGTCGTGCCGTCCTCCGGCAAGGTGCTGACCGGCGGCGTGGACGCCAATGCGCTGCAGCGCCCGAAGCGCTTCTTCGGCGCGGCGCGCAATATCGAGGAGGGCGGCTCGCTCTCGATCGTCGCGACGGCGCTGGTCGAGACCGGCTCGCGCATGGACGAGGTGATCTTCGAGGAGTTCAAGGGCACCGGCAATTCCGAGATCGTGCTGGACCGCAAGCTCTCCGACCGCCGCGTCTGGCCGTCGATCGACATCGGCAAGTCCGGCACCCGCAAGGAAGAGCTGCTGGTGGACCGGGCCGCGCTCTCCAAGATGTGGATGCTGCGCCGCGTGCTGATGCCGATGGGCACCCAGGACGCGATGGAGTTCCTGATCGGCAAGCTGCGCGATACCAAGAACAATGACGACTTCTTCCAGGCGATGAACCAGTAGCGCCGGGAGGCCGCGATGGAGCCCGGACCGGCCGCAATCCGGGGAGAAGACGAACGCCGGGCGGAGCGGGCGCTGCTCCGTTTCGCGGACAGCTATATCTGGTGGAAGACCCCGGAAGACGCCGTCCGCTATCCGGACCGCGTGCTGGCCCAGGTGATGGACATCGGCACCTTCGAGGACTGCCGCGCCATGAGGGCGGCCTTCGGCGACGAGCGCCTCCGTCGGGTCCTGCGGTGCGCCGAGCCCGGCTGGTTCCGCGCCCGGAGCTGGGCCTTCTGGCAGGCGGCGCTCGGCATCGACGCCGGCCCCCGCCCCGTCCGCCGCAAGCTCCCGCCCGCCCCCTGGGAACGCCCGCAATGACGGGCTTCACGCCGCGCACGGATATCCTGCCCCCGGCGCATGGGTTCTCATTTCAGGATTTATTTCCATAAAAAGCTTGCAAACGGCCGGGAGCGGTCCTATATTCGGCAGCGTGGCAGGAACCGAACGCGAGAGCATGACCTGGACCTGAGACCGGCGGCGGGCCGCCCGCCCCGCGCGATGACTGGAACCCGCAGGGGGCAAACCGCACCAGGGGCGGACGGGAGAGGTGCGGCCGCGCGCAGGGCGCCGGACGAGAAATGGCGGACCGGGTTGGATATGCTTGCACGGAATTGCTCGAGCGTTTGTTGCTCCCCGCCCCTTTCGTCGTTCCGGACGACCGGGGAAAGCCGGCAACGCCGGAACCGGCGGTGAAAAAGCGGCCGCCCGCCTGCCGTTCAGCGCGGCCGGGCCGGCGTCCGCCGGGCGGGGCGGCGGCCACGCCTGCGCTTGAAACCGTGGCGCTTGAGGAACATCCGCACCGTGCCGTAGCCGAAGTCGAGGCCCCGCTCCCTGAGCGCGGCGCGCAGGGCGTTGATGGGAAGCTCCGGGTCGTCCTCCAGCAGGGCGAGGATCGCGCCGCTCGCGGCCTCGATGCGCCAGGAGCGGCGGTCGCCGCCCATCTTCCGCGGCCGCGCGTCGCCCCCCTCGCGCTCCAGCCGGCGCCAGCGCACGATGCTGGCCACGGCGACATCGAAGGTCTCCGCCGCCTCGACGAACGTCATGCCCCCCGCCATCGCCGCCAGCACCCGGTTCCGCAGTTCGATAGGCAACGCTTTCGGCATCTCCCCCGGACCTCCCCGGCCGGCGGATGGGGAGTAGAACAAATTGAGAATATTGTAAAGGCGGCAACCAGTGGACCCAAGGCGACCGAACGGGATTCCACCGGCCGCCTTGACAACAGTTCTGTTGCCAACAATATTATTGCCAAGAAAACTGTTGGGAACTGTGGGATGCTGCGAAAGGGCGGAAGCAACTGGGTCGAGGGAGACCAGTTCTTCGACCGGGAGGTCGAGCTTGAGATCCTAATGGATCGCATGCGGGACGGAAATCACACCCTGGTGACCGCGCAACGGCGCATGGGCAAGACGAGCCTCGTGCGGGAAC
>JAJECZ010000438.1 GCA_022821735.1 Alphaproteobacteria bacterium
TCCTGCAAAGAGCCGGCTGGGAATATCAGGTTGGCCCCGAATGCAATTCGATTAGCGGGGGGGCAATGCGATCCTAGCCACTGACCCATCAACGCGCGGAATGGTGGGGTAGCGCTGGGGAACGGACCAATGTTCATCGGACCATTGGGATTCGGAGTGGCAGAAAGTGCCCTCCAGTGGATTTGTCCTCTCTGGCTATCGACTTGGAGACGACCATTATTCCATGTACCCTCCTCAATGACCCGTGGCAGTTGTGACTGCCGGTTCACCGCTTCCGGCGGCACCCCTACCCCCTGCTCCCAGTGTAGTGTCTCAAGGGCAGCAGCCTCGTTGAGAGGGAAGACGGAGAGGCGCATGGCCTCGGCGACCCATTCTATGGGACCAGTGTTTGGCACCAGTCGTCCTCTCTTTGTCATGCGGTCCACCCCCAAAATGGAGGCTGACACGCGATTTTCTAGCCGCCGCGTAAGCATTGTCAACAGCAGGCGAGTTCTCACCCGGCCGGCGACGCCGGCAGCTTTTCGTCCCTCGACAGTCGTTTCATGGCGCTTCAGTCAGGCCGCACCATCCAGTGCGCTTGCTGCCAGTATAGGGGCGTCTTTGGCTAGCAGCGATCAGCATTTCGGAGAGCGGCTGTCCATCCAGAATGAGGTTGGCGACAACCCGACCACTTCACCTGCTCCTGCGCCAGGCGGCGAGGGCGGCGAGGAGGAGGACGCTCCCGAAGAAGGGCAGGTCGCCCAGCCGGCCGTAGGCCGTTTCCGCCAGCGGGGGAGGCAGGTGGATGTCGAGGCTGCCGGTCCGGCCGAGCCCGAGCCGGCCCAGCCGCCGGCCGTATCCGTCCACCGCGCCGGTGATGCCGGTATTGGCGACGCGCACGACCGGCAACCCGGTCTCGATGGCGCGCATCCGTGCGATCTCGAAATGCTGGTGCGGCCCGGCCGTTTCGCCGAACCAGGCGTCGTTGGTGAGGTTCAGCAGCCATGCCGGGCGCGCATCGGCTGCCACCGCCTCGCCCGGGAAGATCGCCTCGAAGCAGATCAGCGCGCCGAACGGCGGCAGGCCGGGCAGGGCGAGCGTCGAGGGGCCCGGCCCGGCCGCGAAATCTTTCCCCCCGACCGTAAGCTTCGCCACTCCGAGCAGGCCGCGCAGCGGCACATATTCGCCGAACGGCACGAGGTGCGCCTTGTCGTGGCGTCCCTGCACCCGGCCCTCGCGGTTTATCGCAAGAATGCTGTTGTAATAGCGTCCGTCCTCCCGCCAGGGCGCGCCCGAGATCAGGCCGGCGCGGCTCTGCACGCTCTTTCCCAATGCCTCGATCAGCGGCGACTCCGAGTGCAGCAGGCGGGCGACCGCCGTTTCGGGCCAGATTACGGCGTCGGGCTCGGGGTCCGCCGCGCCAAGGCGCACCAGGCGCTGCAAATGGGCGGCGGCCTCCTCGCGGCGCCACTTCTCGGATTGCGGGATATTGGGTTGAACGAGACGCAGCAGCGGCGCGCCTGCGGCGGGGTCCGCCTGGGGCGCGCGGCCGAGGCGGACCTCGCCGCAGGCGAACATCGCTGCGACCGTCGCCGCCGCTGCCGTCCAGGCGCGCCAGTCGGCAACTGAAAGCAGCAGGCAGACGGCGAGCGTCGCCAGCCCGACCCCGTAGATGCCGACAATTGCCGCCGTTTGTTCGACCGCCGGCGCATGCAGCCAGGCATGGCCGAACAGGTTCCACGGAAAGCCGGTGAGCAGGTGGCCGCGCAGCCAGTCGCCGAGCCCGAGCGCGGCCGCCAGCGCCAGCGCCCGCCCGACGCCGGGCTGCGTCAGGCGATGCGCCAGCGCGGCGGGTAGAGCCAGAAAGAAGGCAAGCAGCGCCGCCAGGCCGAGAACGGCCGCCGGGCCGCCGGCGGCCGTAGCGCCGCCGACCGTGAAGAACGAGCCGGCAACCCAGTAAAGGCCGGCCGCGAAGAACCCGAACGCGAAGGCGAAGGCGGTCAGGAACGCGGTGCGGAACCGCGCCGTCCCGTCCAGCAGCCAGGCGAACGCAACGAGGCCGGCGGCCAGGGCGGGCGTCGCGCCCAGAGGCGGCATGGCCAGCGTGGCGCCGATGCCCGCCGCCGCTGCGGCCAGAAGCCGGTTCCGGCCCGCCAGACCGGCGAGCCGCGCCCTCATCCGGCCGCCGGCAGATTGCGTACCCGCAACCGCTTCAGCCGGCGCGGGTCCCCGTCCAGCACCTCGAATTCCAGACCCGAGGGATGCGACACCAGCTCGCCCCGGCTCGGGACCCGCCCGACAAGGTTGAAGACCAGCCCGCCCAGCGTGTCGATGTCTTCACGCTCGTCGTCGGACAGCACGTCTCCGACCGCCGCCTCGAAGTCTTCCAGCGTCGCACGCGCGTCCGCGACCAGCGTGCCGTCGGGCCGCGTATCCAATTGCGGCGACTCCGCAATATCGTGTTCGTCCTCGATATCGCCAACGATTTCCTCGACCAGGTCCTCGATGGTCGCCAGGCCGTCGATACCGCCGAACTCATCGACGACGAGTGCCATGTGCGTGCGCTTGAGCCGCATATCGAGCAACAGGTCGAGAACCAGCATCGCCGGCGAAACGAACAGGACCTCTCGCGCCAGCTCCTTCGGCGACGGCGTGTCCGGCTTGCCGATATGGGCCAGCACGTCCTTCACGTGAATCATGCCGACGATCTGGTCGAGGTCCTTCTCGAACACCGGCAGGCGCGAATGGCGCGATTGCTCGACCGCTTCGACAACTTCCGGGAGCGGCGCGGCGGCGGAGACGGCAACGATGTCCGCACGCGGCACCATCACGTCCTCGACCGTCATCCGGCGCAGCTTGAGCGTGTTTTCGAGCAGGAACCGTTCAAGCGGGTCTATCGGCGTTGCGTCTTCATTATGTTGCGCCGCGAGGTTCGACAGGGTCTCGCTGATGGAGCCCTCATTGCTCCGCCTGCCCGCCAGCCGGCGCCAGAGGCCGCGGAGGCGGCCGCCATTGCCGTTCGATGTATGAGCCGTCGTATCCACTGTCCGTCAGCCCTGTTCCCTGTAAGGATCGGCTATCGACAGGGTTTCGAGGCAACGCGCCTCCAGCTGTTCCATTCGGGCGGCGTCCTCCTCCGTGCGATGGTCGAAACCCAGAAGATGCAGCGTTCCGTGAACGACGAGGTGGCTCAGATGGTCGTGCAGCGTCTTGCGCTGTGCGCTCGCTTCGCGGCGCACGGTGCCGCCCGCCAGCGCAATCTCCCCGAGCGGCGGGGGGCCGCCGGGCCAGGGGCCGTCGCCGGCCGGAAAGGCGAGCACATTCGTCGGCCGGTCATGGCCGCGGAAGCGGCGGTTCAACTCGCGAATCCCGGCGTCGCTGCCGAGCAGCACGGAAATCTCCGCGGGACCCGTTCGTCCCGCACCGGACAGTGCCGCACATGCCGCACGGCTGCACCAGTCGGCGGCCTCTTCGCCGTCCGGCCACTCGCCCTCGTCGAGCGACACATCGACGGTCCACTTATCCATCGCGGCGCGCCCTCGCAGCGGCATCGTAGGCATCGACGATGCGCGTCACGACCGAATGGCGCACCACGTCGAGAGAGGTGAAACGCACCACGCTGACGCCGTCCACCCCGTCCAGCACGTCGAGCGCCTCGGTCAGGCCGGAGCGCGTCCCGCCCGGCAGGTCGATCTGGGACAGGTCGCCGGTCACCACCATCCGCGAGCCTTCGCCCAGGCGGGTCAGGAACATTTTCATCTGGGTCGGGGTCGTGTTCTGCGCCTCGTCGAGGATGACGAAGGACCGCGCGAGAGTACGCCCGCGCATGAAGGCGAGGGGAGCGATCTCGATCTCGCCATTGCCGATCTGGCGCATAACCCGGTCGCCCGAGACCATGTCGTGCAGCGCATCGTAGAGCGGACGAAGGTAGGGATCGACCTTTTCGCGAAGATCGCCGGGAAGGAAACCGAGGCGCTCGCCGGCCTCCACCGCAGGGCGCGACAGCACGATGCGCTCGACTTCTCCCGCCGTCTGCATCGAGACCGCCGCCGCCACGGCGAGATAGGTCTTGCCGGTGCCGGCCGGGCCGACGCCGAAGACGACATCGTTCTCGCGGATCGTCTTCAGGTAGAGCGCCTGGTTGGGCGAGCGGGGCGCGATCCGGCGCCGGCGGGTCTCGACGGTCTCGCTGTCGATTCCGAACAGGTCGCCGTTGGCGCCCGGCAGTTTCGCGATGCCGGCGACCTCGGCGAGACGCGCCGCGCCGTCCACCTCGCCCGGGTCGATCTCCAGCCCGCGCCTTGCACGGTCGTAGAGCAGGTCCATGGCCGAACGCGCCGCCGCCACGGCGCTTTCCGGCCCGGCGATGGCCAGCTCATTGCCGCGCGCGCGCATCGAGACGCCGAATTTCTGCTCCAGACGCGCCAGGTTGCGGTCATGCGCGCCGTAGAGCGCCGGCAGGAGGCTGTTGTCGTCGAACTGAAGACGCGCTTCGCTCAAATTGCGGGGCTCCCGCCGGAGAGGCTGTTGGGGCCGGCGGCCAGGATCTCGACCTGTGCGAGATCGCCGATCCGCACCGCGCCTGCCTCTGCATGGACTGCCTGCATGTACGGGGAGCGCCCGACAAGCTGCCTGCGCCCTCTGCCGGGGCGCTCGAACAGGACGGGAAGACGCTTCCCGATGCAGCTGCGGTTGAACGCCTGCTGCTGGCCGTTCAGCAACTCCTGAAGACGGGCCAGGCGTTCGATCTTGACCGCCTCCGGCACCTGAAGCGGGTCGGCGGCGGCCGGCGTGCCCGGCCGCGGGCTGAACTTGAACGAATAGGCCTGCGCGTAGCCGACATCCCGGACCAGCGCCAGGGTCTGCTCGAAATCGCGCTCGCTTTCTCCCGGAAACCCGACGATGAAGTCGGAAGCGAGCGCGATGTCGGGCCGTGCCTCGCGCAGGCGTTCGACGGTGTGCCGGTAGTCCGAGGCGCGGTGCTTGCGGTTCATGCGTTCCAGCACGCGGTCGGAGCCGGCCTGGACCGGGAGGTGCAGGAACGGCATCAGGGCCGGCACCGCACCATGCGCTTCGACCAGATCGTCCGACATGTCGCGCGGGTGCGAGGTCGTGTAGCGCAGCCGCTCCACGCCTTCCACTTCCGCCAGCGCCAGGATCAGGCGGGCAAGTGTCCAGTCGCGGCCGTCGGGCCCTTCGCCGCGCCATGCATTGACGTTCTGGCCGAGCAGTACGATTTCGCGCGCGCCCCGCTTTGCGAGTTGTTTCGCCTCGGCGATGACCGCCGCCGCCGGCCGCGAATACTCTGCGCCGCGCGTGTAGGGCACGACGCAGAAGGTGCAGAATTTGTCGCAACCCTCCTGAATAGTCAGGAAAGCGCTCGGCCCCGCCGGCCGCTCGGGCGCGGGAAGCTCGTCGAATTTCGCCTCCGGGCGGAAATCCACGTCGATAACGCCGCTGCCCCGGGCCCGCTCGGCGCGGGCCAGCATCTCCGGCAGGCGATGGTAGGCCTGCGGGCCGACGACGATATCGACCGCAGGCGCGCGGCGCAGCACTTCGCCGCCTTCGGCCTGGGCGACGCAGCCGGCAACGGCGATCAGCATGTCCGGACGCCGGCTCTTCAGGGCGCGCAGCCGGCCGACTTCGGAATAGACCTTCTCCGCAGCCTTCTCGCGAATATGGCAGGTGTTGAGCACAACGAGGTCCGCATTCTCGGGAGTCTCCACGGCCTCGTAGCCCACGGCCGCCAGCATTTCCGACATCCGTTCGGAGTCGTACACATTCATCTGGCAACCGTATGTCCGGACGAACAGCTTCTTGCGCAATGACTGCCTTGTCGGTCTCTCGAGCATCGGTATGTCAGAAGCTAGCATTCGGCGAAGGCGCGTCAACCGCTTGCGAGGCGGCCGGCGAGCGCCCGTTCGACGCCGCCGGCGACCTTGCCGTGGCATGTACTCGCCATTTCGCGCCGGTTGGCGAACTCCGCGTAGCTGGTCGGCTCGTGCAGCACTATGTCCACCGATATGCGCCCGAGCCCCAGGACATTCCAGATATGCCCCGCCATGCCCATGTCGCCGTACCAGGCGATGCGCGGCATATGCGCCCGGCCGGTCGGCAGGCCGTCTATGGCGGAATAGGCGACGGATACCGGCTGCACCACCAGCGGCCTGCCTCCGACCTCGCGCTCGGCGACGCTGAACAGCGCGCTCTTGAACGGCAGCACCCAGGTTCCGTCGCTCGACGTGCCTTCCGGGAAGAGGATCAGGTTGTCGCCGCTTTCGAGACGTGTCTGCATGGCGTCGCGCTGGCCGGCCGTCGACCTCGGCCGCCGGTCCACGAAGACGCTTCTCTGCAGCTTGGCGAGCAGCCCGAAGAAGGGCCAGCCGGCAACCTCCGATTTCGCAACGAAGGATGCGGGCAGCGTCGCTCCCAGCGTGACGATATCGAGATAGGTGGAGTGGTTGCACACGAACAATGTCGGCCGCGCGGTGCTCAGCGTTCCATGCGTCCTGAGTTCGAAACCCAGAAGCCTCGCACAGCGCCGGTGGTAGGCAAGCGGCAGACGCACGGCGAGGGGCCAGTTGAGGAGCACGGCGAGCGCCTGCACCGGCATCAGCGGGAGTGTGTAGAGGACATAGGCCAGAAGGCGCCCCAGAGCGCGCAGCGGCGAGTGCCGGATCACGAGGCCAGCGCCTCCCGCGAGAATTCGCCGTCGCGGCTGTAACGCCGCAGATAGCGGTCGGTAACGCCGTCCGGGCGGACCACGATGCAGACATCGACCGTATCGAACTCGCTGTCGATCACCGCGCCGTCGCCGACGCCGCCTCCGAGGCGCAGATAGCCCTTGATGAGCGGCGGCAAAGCGGCGAGCGCCTCCTTCCTGTCGATATCCTCCCGGTCCATGCGGCGCATTTCGACATGGCGCGAACGCAGCGCCTTCGGTCTGAGCGCCACGGGCGCCAGGTGTTCGTAATACAGGTAGGAGAGGGGCAGGGCGTGGGCATCGGGGTCGGCGCCCGGAAAACTCCCGCACCCGAACAGCAGCTTGATGTTGTAGTGCAGCACATAGCGCGCGATACCGCGCCAGAGCATCTGCATGGTGTGATGGCGGCGATAGTCCTGGTGTACGCAGGAGCGGCCGAGCTCGAGAATCTGCCGTCCGCCGCGCAGCAGCTTGCGGATGTTGTATTCGTCCTGGGTGTAGAAACGGCCAAGGCGCGCCGCCGCGTCCCGCCGCATCAGCCGGTAGGTGCCGACGATAGCAGACGGGCCGCCGCCGAGGCGCCGGTCCAGCACGATGAGGTGATCGCAATAAGGGTCGAAATGGTCGAAATCGCGTTCGGCTGCCGCAATCGCCGCACTCGGCCTTGCGGTCATCTCTTCGTAGAAGACCTTGAAGCGCAGCGCCTGCGCCGCGTCGATATCCGCGTCCGTCTGGGCCAGGCGGACAACGAGGTCGCCTGACTCGACGATGAAGGGGCTGCGCTGGCTTACCGGGACGGCACGCCGGCGGCGGCGGGCCGCCGGGCCGAAAAACGGCACGATAAGGCCGCGCTTGCCGGGCGGCGTGACCCGCCGCCGCGGAACGACCCGACTCACGGCTTTCCTGACCTTGAGAGCCACCGCAACGCCTTTCCCTGACCGAACCCAGTCTACTCTGCCCGGTGCGGCGCGCCTAGTGAGGCTGTGCGTCCTCCGGCCCCGAAGCCGCGCCGGGATCGACTGCGGGGCTGCGGCGGCCCAGGCCGATCCTCTTGGCGAGCTCGCTGCGCTGTGCCGCATAGTTCGGCGCGACCATCGGATAGTCGGCCGGCAGGTTCCAGCGTTCGCGGTATTCGTCCGGCGTCATGTTGTAGGCGGTCTTGAGATGGCGGCGGAGCATCTTCAGCTTCTTGCCGTCCTCGAGACAGACGATGTGATCGGGCATCACCGACCGGCGAACGGGGACTGCCGGAACCGGGCGGTCGAGGCGCGTCTGCGGACCTTCGTTGAGGCTCGCAAGGGTCCTGTAAACCTGGCGAATGAGTTCGGGAAGATCGCCGACCGAAACCGTATTGTTGGAGACATGCGCCGAAACGATCCTTGAGGTCTGCTCCAGAAGGTCGCGGCGGCTTTGCGTCTCGTCGCTCATTTCGGACGCTCCTCCCCGTTTGTCCGGCGGACAATCGACTTGCGAAAATAGAGCGGGGCCATGACCCGGCAAGGTTGGTTTCCCGTTTCTCCGGGCGGTTTTCCGTCCGGAAGTCGTATCCGGGCTTATGCGCGGTCGCATCGCGACAAGTTTCGGTCCAATGGCAGAGACGATCCTAATCGCAGCACGGACAAACGGCGCCAATGACAGGCGGCCGGGCTGTTCCGGGAGGTGGGATCGTCATGTCGCTGCTCGTCGGTTCCCGTCGCCCTTCGACCTGTCCCGTTCCGTTCGTGCCGCTCGCGAATCCCCGCAACAGCACGCTCGCGCGAATGGAGGCCTGACGATGAACGGCTACGCGATCATGCATGACGAACTGGACCTCGAGGTCCGCTGGCCCGGCGGCGACACGACGCGCTTTCCCTGGATATGGATGCGCGTCAACGAACCGGGCGCGTTCGATCCGGTCACGCACGAGCGGCGGTTCGATCTCGCCGGCGTCGCGCCGGACATTCG
>JAJECZ010000188.1 GCA_022821735.1 Alphaproteobacteria bacterium
GTCCTTGCCGAAGCCGACGGCGGTGCAATAAACGATGTCCGGGCGGTGCTCCGAGATGGCCGCATAGTCTATGCCGAGGCGGGCGGCGGGCTTCGGGCGGATATTGTGGATGAACACGTCGGCCGTCCGGGCCAGCCGGTAGAGCGCGTCGCGCCCGCCGGGCTGCTTCAGGTCGAGCACGAGGCTGCGCTTGTTGCGCGCCTTGGTGAGGATGCCGGCCGCCATGCCCCCGTTGCGACGCGGCCCCACCTGCCGGCTGATATCGCCTCCCGGCGGCTCGACTTTCACCACGTCGGCTCCGTAGTCGCCCATCAGCTGAGTGCAATAGGGGCCGTACATCACGGTGGTGAGGTCGAGCACACGCAATCCGGCAAGCGGTCCGGACATCCTGATCCTCCGGCTGTTTCGTCTATTCTGGCCCGCAGGCCGGAAGCGGGGAAGTGCCGGCGTCAGCCTGTCTGGGCGCGGTGCCGGAGCAGGTGGTCTGCGAGCACCAGCGCCATCATCGCTTCGCCGACCGGCACGGCGCGGATGCCGACACAGGGGTCGTGGCGGCCCGTGGTGACGATCTCGACAGCTTCGCCCGCCTCGGTGACGCCCCGGCGCGGAATGAGGATCGAGCTGGTCGGCTTGACCGCGAAACGCGCAACCACGGGCTGGCCCGAGGAAATGCCGCCCAGCACGCCGCCGGCATTGTTGGAGAGGAAGGCGATGCCGCCTTCGCCGTCCGGGGCCATCTCGTCATGGGCGTCTTCGCCGCGCTTAGCCGCCGCGGCGAAGCCGTCGCCCATCTCGACGCCCTTGACCGCGTTTATGCTCATCATTGCGGCCGCGAGGTCGCCGTCGAGCTTGCCATAGACCGGTTCGCCGAGGCCGGCCGGCACACCCTCCGCGACGACCTCGATGACCGCGCCCACCGACGACCCGGCCTTGCGCACAACATCCAGATAGTCCGCCCATTCTTCCGCCGCGGCGGCGTCCGGGCAGAAGAAGGGATTGGCGCCGACGGCGTCCCAGTCCCAGCGCGTGCGGTCCACGCGTTTTTCCCCGATCTGGACCAGTGCGCCGCGGATCGACACTCCGTCGCCGAGAACCTTGCGCGCAACGCCTCCTGCCGCTACCCGCATGGCGGTTTCGCGGGCCGACGACCGCCCGCCGCCGCGATAGTCGCGGATGCCGTATTTCCGCCAGTAGGTGTAATCGGCATGGCCGGGGCGGAAGCGGTCGGCGATCTTCGAATAGTCCCGGGACCGCTGGTCGACGTTCTCGATCACGAGGCCGATGGGGGTGCCCGTCGTCTGTCCGTCGAACACGCCGGAGAGGATGCGCACGCTGTCCGGCTCGCGGCGTTGTGTCGTAAAGCGCGACTGGCCGGGCCGGCGCTTGTCGAGCCAGACCTGCAAGTCTTCTTCGGCGAGCGCGATGCCCGGAGGGCAGCCGTCCACGACGCAGCCTATGGCCGGGCCGTGGCTCTCTCCCCAGGTGGTGAAGCGAAAGGCCTGTCCGAACCCGTTGGAGGCCATCAGCCGTATTTCGGCTTGAAGCTCGCCAGCAGGTCCGACGTGTCCCCCGCCCGGTGCGGGTTCATCATGCCAACGGTGTGGTAGCCGCAATCCACATGATGCACCTCGCCGGTGACGCCGGCGCTCATCGGGCTGAGCAGGTAGAGGGCGGACTGGCCGATCTGCTCCAGGGTGACATTGGCCTGCAGCGGCGAGTTCAGCTCGTTCCACCTCAGGATGAAACGGAAATCGCCGATCCCGGATGCTGCGAGGGTCTTGACTGGCCCGGCCGATATGGCGTTGACGCGGATGCCGTCATTGCCGAAATCGGCCGCCATGTAGCGCACGCTCGCTTCCAGTGCGGCCTTGGCAACGCCCATGACATTGTAGTGCGGCATCACCTGCTCGGCGCCGTAATAGGTGAGCGTCAGCATCGCCGCCCCCGGCTCCATCAGCGCCGACGCCCTGCGGGCGAGGTCCGTGAAGGAGAAGCAGGAGATGTCGAGCGACATGCGGAAGTTCTCGCGCGTCGTATCGACATAGCGGCCCTTGAGCTGGTCCTTGTCGGAAAAGGCGATGGCGTGGACGACGAAATCGAGCCGGCCCCATTCGGCCGCCAGCGTCTCGAACAGGGAGTCCATGCTGGCGTCGTCGGCGACATCGGCCGGCAGCACCAGCGCCGCGCCCAGCGACTCGGCGAGCGGGCGGACGCGCTTGGCAAGCTGTTCTGTCTGGTAGGTGACCGCGAGTTCGGCGCCGCTCCCCGCCAGCGCCTGCGCGATCCCCCAGGCGATGGAGCGGTCGTTTGCCATGCCCATGATGAGCCCGCGCTTGCCGGTCATGGCGGTCGATGATCCGGTCATGGTGTTCTCCGGGGTCGGGACAGGCTCAGCTTTCGCCCCCGGTAGCGACCAGCCGCCAGTTGGGATCGGGCGAGCGCGTGTCGCGGGCGAAGGTCCAGACGTCGGTGATCTCTTCAATGGCGTTGGTCGCCCCGGAGAGCGTCTGCCCTTCTGAATCGCGCAGAACGCCGACCTGCTCGGACACGAACCGGACCGTCGCCCAGGCTTCATGGCCGTCGAGCCCGGCATCTGTGAGCTCGGCTTCCTTGATGCCGATCAGCGTCGCCTCGAGGATATGGCCCTTCTCGTCCCGATCCGCGATGGTCCGTTCGAAATTGCCGAACACCTCGGCGCTGGTCAGCGGCCGGAGTGTGTCCCGGTCGCCGCCGGCAAACGCGTTGACGATCATCTCGAACGCCGCGCGCGCGCCCGTAGCGAACAGTTCCGGGTCGAAGCTCGCGTCCACGCCCCGGATCTGCCGCACGCCCTCTCCCAGCGGTGTGCCGTCGTCGTCCTCGGCCTTGTTGCGGTCGGGCAGCGCTATCACATTGTCGTTGGAGTTCGCATCGCCCGCGGCTTGCGGGTCCGCCTGCGGTGGCGCCTGATGGTGTCCCTGGCGGCGGCCCAGAACGCTACGCAGCCGAAAGACGAGGAACGCAGCCACCATGGCGAAGAACAACAGGTCGAAGAAGGGAATTCCGCCGTCCATGGCGCTCACCACCGGCCTTGACGGCCGGTCCTTTCTCTCGATTGACCAGAGATAAGCCCAAGTCTAGGAAAGGGCAAGTATGGCCTTTGCAATCCTTTTGGCGCTGATCGGGGTTCCCCTGGTCGAGATCGCCGTTTTCATAGAGGTCGGTGGCTGGATCGGGCTGTGGCCGACGCTCGCCGTTATCGTGGCGACCGCCCTTGCAGGAACCTGGCTCATTCGGGCGCAGGGGATCGGTGTGCTGGCGCGCGCC
>JAJECZ010000415.1 GCA_022821735.1 Alphaproteobacteria bacterium
CGGGCCAGCACCGTATCGACGATCTCGACCGGCGAAAGCTCGCGCGCCGCCACCATCGCCGCCAGCCGGGTCGCCGGCGTGAAACACAGGTCTTCTTCGTTCATCGGCCCTCTCCGGCCCCTCGGAATGTCGGGGAAGGCAGCCTAGCCCGGTTTCCCCGCCACTGTCATGCGTCTGCTGGGCCCTGCCGGGCGGTGTGCTAACCTTCTTGTCGAAGAGGCTTGGGAGGGGCAGACATGGCGGAGGTGGCGACGTTCGCGCCCGGCGGATACCGCTATATCCGGGGGCGGTTCCAGTATTCGGGCGGGGTGGCGGCGGAGCCGGGCTTCCGGATCGAGCGGGTGCGCTTCCGCTGCCTCCTGCCGCTGGAGGCGGGTTTCCGGCGGATCGAGGCCTGGCTGGAGGCGGCGGGGCGGCCGACAACGGCTTTCTGCGCCTGCGAGCTGCGTTCGCCCGGACAGTTCTCGGAAGAGGGGTTCGTTGCCTTCAACCGGGCCTATGTGCAGACGCTGGAGCGCTGGGGCATTTTCCGGGACGAGGAGAACCCGGTCGCGCGGTCCAATGTCTGCCCTGAGGTGAATCCGCCCGCCGAGCCGGGCTTCCACGCGTTCTCCTACACGGTTCCCGACGACGGGGCGGGGACAGGAACCTTCGTCATCGCGGGCTCCGGCGAGGCGCCCGAGGGGCCGGGGCAGTACCGGGACCGGATCATCCGCCTCGGCGACACCTCGCCGGACGCAATGCGGGAGAAGGCACGCTATGTGCTGGGCGCCATGGAGAGCCGCATGGCCGCGCTCGGCTTCGGCTGGTCGGACGCGACCGCCGCCCAAGTTTATACCGTCCACGAAATCCACGGCCTTCTCGGCCCCGAGATCGTGGCCCGCGGCGCCGCACCGGACGGCATCCAATGGACCTATGCGCGCCCTCCGGTCGAGGGCCTGGCCTTCGAGATGGACGTGCGCGGCCTGTTCTCGGAGCGGGTCGTAGCCTGACGCGCGACGGCGGCACCACGGTACAGCGCTGCCCGAAGTGCCGCCGCCTTCGACGCAGGAAAGGCCCTGCCCGGCGCTGCTGGCCCGCTTCAAAGGTTCCGACGTTCCGGGCAACTGACGGCCCGAAAGCGCGGCGCATTGCCATTGGAGCGGTTGCGCGGAAGCATGTTCGCCGCTACATGCCCGCCCATGCGAATCACCGTCGATGTCGATGACGAACTGCTGCGGGCTGTCACGGTCTATTCGGCGAAGGAAGGCGTGACCCTGCAGACCGCGTTCGAGCAAGCGTTGCATGCTGTTCTCGCGAGCCGGGTGGGGGTTAGCGCCGGCGCGCCGCCGATTCCCGTGTTCGGCGGACACGGTGCGCGGCCAGGCGTGGACCTGACGGACAGCGCGGCGCTCGAAGCCGTTATGGAAGGGACGGCCGACGCCGGTTTCCCCCGCAGGCCGACCCCTCAATAGACGCCGGGGACGATGCGGTATTTCACCCTTGCCCGGTACTCCGCCCATTTCTCGGGGCCGTATTTCTCGGCGCATTGCCTGTCGTCCACAACCTGGCGCCAGAGGAACATCGAGACGATGAAGACGAAGTAGGTCCAGGCCCAGGGATTGCCCGGATAGCCGAACACGAACGCGATCGAGAGCGCAAGGAACCCCTCGCCCATATAGTTGAAGTGGCGGGCCACGCCCCACAGGCCGCTGCACAGGATCCTGCGGTCTCCCGCCTCGATATATTCGGGCTCGATGAGGCCGAGAAACTTGCGGTCGGGCCAGCGCTTGAATGTGTATTTCTGCAGGTTGGCGCCGCGCGAAATGCCCCAGCCGGACAGGAACAGCGCAGCCGTTCCGATGAGCCAGGCATAGGTCCATGCCGGCGGGAATCCGGGGTCCGGATGGGCGGCCATGCCCCAGAGCGGCAGGACGAACAGCCACCCGTAGACGATGAGGCCGCCCCAGAGCAGCTTGAAGCCGAGGCCCTCGTGGATCAGGTCGTAGGTGTAGAGCTGGACTCGCTCGAAGACGAAATAGTCGAGTATGTAGAAGGTGAAGAACCCCGCATACAGGAAGACGCCGGGATTGGAAGCGTCGCCGAAGCGCTGGTGGTGCCAGACGGCCCCGGACAGGGCGTTGAGCGCGAGCATCGTGCCGCCGACGACATAGAGATACATCTTCACGTCGAAGCGGCCGTTGAAAAAGAACAGCTCCCGGACCCGCCCGTCCCACAGGTCCAGGACGAAATTCCCCGCCTTTCCCTTCGGATGGCAATACACCGCCAGCAGGGTGAAGACCGCGGCGAAGACCGTCCCCCCGGCCGCGGCCGGGATCGCGGACCTGTAGAACCAGTCGTGCGGCAGGCCGGTGATCCCGGAAGCCCACACGGCCAGGGCAAGCGCGAACACCGGGAGCCCGTTCAGGCGGTATTTGCGGGGCTCGCCGGTCTGCGGATCGATGACGTAGCCCGGAACCCGCTTTCCCGGAAGGATGAGCTGCGCCAGCAGGAACACGACGAAGACCGCCAACGGGGTGAAGAACCCGGCGACCGCTTCCGCCCGGGAAAGCTCGAACAGGTGACCGATGCCGAGCGCGTCGATCATGGCCGGATGCCCCATCCTCCGGTGGCGCGGCGATTGTGGAGGCGTGCGCCGGGACGGTCAAATGTGCCCGGCCCGACGGCCCGGCCGCCGCCGGCGACAGCGGCTAGCTGACGGAGAGGTCCTCGGCCGCGGACTTGCCGTTGCGTCCGGGCCGGAGTTCGTAGGTGACCTTCTGCCCTTCGCTGAGCGTGGAGAGCCCGGCCCTCTCGACGGCCGAGATGTGGACGAAGGCGTCGCTCGAGCCGTCTTCCGGCTC
>JAJECZ010000168.1 GCA_022821735.1 Alphaproteobacteria bacterium
ATGCGATGCAGCGCCAGGATCGCCTGCTGCTCCTCGCTCTTGATCGCCACCGTCTTCACGCCCGGCACCTGCACGGCCGTCCAGATCGCCCGCGCATCGTGGGCATCGTTCTTGTTGCCGGCCACGAAGGGCCGCACCGCCTTCGCCGGCAACAGACGCGGCTCGTGGCCGAGCGCCCGAAGCGCGCGCGCCCAGTGCTGCGAGCCCCCGCACGCCTCCATCGCCACCACGCAACGCGCACGTCCCGCGAAATGCTTCAGGAACTTCGCCCGCGTCAGCTTCAAATCCACCACCTCGCCCGTCTCCGTATCCACCCAATACAGCTGAAACACTCGCTTCGCCGTATCCACGCCAACGACCGTTCTGTTAGTCTCCATATCGGACCCTCCGGTTTGCCTGTGAAGAGCTGGCTCTTCCCTCTTGGCACTGTGATGCCGTCGGCCCGTGAGGGTCCACTTCAACCCTACCGCTCACCAACAGCTGTGAGAGGGAGGCGTCCATCCCATTTCCATGACGCCCCGATGGAGTGGGCCCCCGGCAGCCGGAACGAAACGGGAGCGGAAGGATGGATCGATGCAGGCAAGACAAAACAGGGAAATCAGCGGAACATGACAAAACATGACATATCATGACACTCCATGACACCCTGCGGGAGGCCCGGCAGCTCTGCCGCATTGCCTCCGCTGAAGTCCGGCGACAGGCAACCCTGCCCCGGATCCGGAAGACCGTCGGTTCATCCGGATCAAACCGCGCTCCGGCTGCTGCCGCGCTGCGCGTCCCGGATCGCCCGCCACACCCGCTCGGGCGTCAGCGGCATTTCGATGTGTCTGACGCCGAGACCGCCGAGTGCGTGGCAGACGGCGTTGACGATGAGCCCGAGCGCGGGCGTGGTGCCGCCTTCGCCGCCGGGGCGGATGCCGAAGGGATGCGAGCTCGCCGGGACCTCCGTTATCAGCGTGTGGATCGGCGGCACCGTGTCGGCGCGCGGCATGGCGTAGTCCATGAACGAGCCGGTCAGAAGCTGGCCGTCCTCCGGCGTGTAGCGCACCGCCTCCATCAGCGCCTGGCCGAGGCCCTGCGCCACCGCGCCCTGCGCCTGCCCGTGCAGGATCAGCGGATTGACCGCAAGGCCCACATCGTCGAGAGCGGTCCAGGCGGCGACATGCACGTGGCCCGTTTCGGGATCGACCTCGACCTCGCAGACATGCGCGCCGTAGGGATAGCCGCCCGACCGGTCGGTAATGTCGCCGATGCCTTCCAGCGGCCCGTCGGCGAGGGACGCGGCCTCCGCAAGGTCGAGGCTGGCGCCGCCCGCCGCACGGAAGGCGCCTCCGCGCCAGGCGATGTCCTCCGGCGCGGCCTGAAGCGCGTGGGCGGCAACGGCCTTGCCCCGCTCCAGCAATGCGGCGACCGCCTTGTCGATGGCGATGCTGGCGAGCCGCATGGAGCGGCCGGAATGCGAGCCGCCGCCGACCGACACCCGCTCCGTGTCGTTGCAGATGTAGCGGATGCGCTCGAAGGGCACGCCCAGCCAGTCGGCGGCAAGCTGCGGGAAGCTGGTCTCGTGGCCCTGGCCGCTGCTCATCGTGCCGACGACCAGTTCAATCGTGCCGTCGGCAAGCGCCCGAAGCTCCGCCCGCTCGCGGGGAATGCCGCTCGTCACCTCGATATAGTTGGCGACCGCAATGCCCCGGAAGAGCCCCCGCCGGCGGGACTCCGCCCGGCGCGCCTCGAAGCCCGCCCAGTCGGCCGCCCCGAGCGCCTCGTCCATGCCGGCGGCATAGTTGCCGCTGTCATAGGTGACGCCGACGGCGTTGGTGAACGGCATGGCCTCCGGCGCGATCAGGTTCCGCCGGCGCAGTTCGACCCGGTCGAAGCCGTGCTCCTCGGCCGCGAGGTCGATCAGGCGCTCGATCGTGTAGATGGCCTCGGGCCGGCCGGCGCTGCGATAGACGGCGGTCGGCGCCGTATCGGTCAGCACCCCATGGCCCCGGAAATGGACAGCGGGTATCCGGTATGTGCCCTGCATCATCGAGAGGCCCTTGCGCAGCGGCCAGAAATAGACCGTGTAGGCGCCGAGATTGAGCGTGTTCACGCCCCGGAGAGCGAGGAAATTGCCGTCATCGTCGAGCGCCAGCGCCGCCTCGGAACGGAGGTCGCGGGCCTGATAGTCGGTCAGGAAGCACTCGCGCCGGTCGGCCGTCCACTTCACCGGCCGCCCGGTGCGCCGCGCCGCCCAGGGAATGAGCGCGAATTCCGGCGAAAAGGCGTTCCTGGTGCCGAAATTGCCGCCCATGTCGCCGAAGACGGCCCGGCAGTTCTCCAGCGGCACGCCGAGCACCGCCGCAAGCCGCTCGCGCGTTTGCACGGCGCCGCGCCCGGAGGCCGCCCGCAGGGTGTAGCGGTTCGCCAACGGATCGTACTCGCCGACGACGGCGCGCGGCTCCATGGGCACACCGTTGACGCGGTGGATATGGCTTTCGAGCGTCACGATATGGGCGGCTTCCGCAAAGGCCGCCTCCACCGCCTCCCCGTCGCCGACCTCGCAAGTGAGCGCCAGGTTGTTCGCGCAGCCGGGCCAGAGCTGCGGCGCGCCGCCGCCCATGGCCGCCCGCGCATCCGTCACGGCCGGCAGGGGCTCGTAGTCCACCGCTACCAGTTCCGCCGCGTCGGCTGCCAGGGCCGCGGTTTCGGCCACGACCAGAGCCACGGCCTCGCCGCAATAGCGCACGGTATCGACCGGCAGGGGCAGGTTCGGCACAAGCGCAACTTCGAAGCCGTCCGGCAGGCGCAGTTCAACATCGGGCCCGCCCTGCCAGTCCGGATTGTGCGGGATCGGCCCCATTCCGTCGGCGGCCGCATCGGCGCCCGTCAGCACGGCGAGCACGCCGGGCAGGGCCGCGGCGCGCGAGGTATCGGTCCCGTGCAGGCGGGCATGGGCATGGGGGCTGCGCAGGACGAAGGCATACGCGGCTCCCTCCGGCGAGAAGTCGTCCGCATAGCGGCCCAGGCCCGTCACCAGCCGGCTGTCCTCCACCCGTCTTCTCGGCTTGCCGATTTCGCTCAACGCCCCGACTCCCCCGCGCATCGGGTCATTCTTGGCAATGCCGGACGCTCCGGCAATGATGCGCTTCGTCCCGATTCGCGAACGGAGTTTTCCGGTGAAGGTCATCGACTCGCATGCCCATTACGTACCCCAGACGGTGTTCGACACGCTTGCCAGGGGAGCGGCCCGCTTCGACGGGGTCGAATGCCTGCATGAGGACGGACGCTTCCGCCTCGCCTTCGGGGGACGGGAACCGACGCGGCCCGTCAATCCGAAGCTGCGCGAAGCCGATCAACGCTTGGCCTGGATGGACGGGCAGGGCCTCGACCGGCAGGTGGTCGCGCCCTGGACCGACAGCTTCGGCTACGAGCTGGAAGGGGAGACCGGAGCGGACTGGAACCGCTTCTGCAACGAGGCGCTCTGGCGGGCCTGCGAGGGCGAGGAACGCCTGATCCCGCTGGCCGGCGTGCCGCTGCAGGACGGCGAGCGCGCTGCCGAGGTGCTCTGCGAAGCGCTTGACCACGGTTTTCGCGGCTTCATGATCGGCACGCAGCCGAGGGGTGACGCAGGCGTGCTCGACGATCCGTCGCTGGAGCCCTTCTGGGCAGCGGCGCATGAGCGCGGGGCCGTGCTCTATGTCCACCCGATGTATGTGACGAGCGACCCGCGCGTCACGGATTACGACATGGTCAATGCGGTCGGCAGGCTGGCGGACACGACCGTGGCGGTGGCGCGAATCCTGTTCTCGGGCCATGTGCTGAAATACTCCGGCGCCAGGCTGATCCTGAGCCATGGCGGCGCGGCGCTGCCCTTCGCGCTCGGCCGGCTGGTGAGGAACGTCGAGGCCCATCCGGGACAGTATGCCGACCCGGCGGAAGGCCTCTCGCGGCTCTATGTGGACAGCTGCGTGTTCCGGCCGGATGCGCTCCGTTTCCTGGTGGACCTGATGGGGGCGGAGCGCGTGATGCTCGGCTCCGACTATCCTTTCCCGATCGGCGACCCTGCGCCCCGCAAGATTGTGGACGACACTCCCCTCACGGATGCCCAGCGGGCCGAAATCCTGTCCAGTTCGACGGCGCGTTTGCTCGGGTTGTGAGGTGACATCCCGGCAAACCGCACTAGATTCCGGGAGATGGCTACCGGGAGGCCCGACGATGCACCAAGGCTGGAT
>JAJECZ010000341.1 GCA_022821735.1 Alphaproteobacteria bacterium
TCGAATATGCCGCCGATATCGGCTTTCTCGGCCCCGACGCCATTCTCGGGCACGCGATCTTTATCGCCGAGCATCCGGACATCCGCTGGCGCGGCGACGGCGATCTCGGCCGTCTGGCCAATTCCGGGGCATCGGTGGCGCATTGCCCGTCGCCCTTCGCCCGCTACGGACAGGCGATGGACCATTTCGGCCGCTACCGGGCGCGCGGCATCAATGTCGGACTCGGCACCGATGTGGCGCCCCACAATCTCGCCGAGGAGATGCGCCTCGCCATCCTCCTGGCCCGCGTCATGGCGGCCGACTACCGCGCAGTGGACACCGGCGAAATGTTCCGCGCCGCCACCGTGGGCGGGGCCGACGCGCTCGGGCGCAGCGACCTCGGCAGGCTGGAGGCCGGCGCGAAGGCGGACATCGTGCTGCTCGACCTCGATCATCCCGCGATGCGCCCGGCGCGGGACCCGCTGCGCACTTTCATGTTCGAGGCAGCAGACCGGGCCGTCCGCGAGGTCTTCGTGGACGGGCTGCCGGTCGTGGAGAACGGCAAGCCTCTGCATCTCGACCCGGAGCGGGCCGGAGAGCAGCTCGAGGAATCCCAGGCGCGGATGCTCGCGGAAGCCCCCGCGCGGGACTTCCTGGGCCGCGTCGGGGACGAGATCGCGCCCCATTCGCTTCCCCTCTGACCCGCCAGGCGCAGGAGCGCAACATGCCAGCATCGCTTCCCAACCTCTCCATCGACGCCGAACGCCTGCGGTCCACTCTGGACCGCTCGTCGGAAATCGGGACCGGCCCCAGGGGCGGGTTGCGGAGGCTGGCCCTCTCCGACAGCGACGGGGAAATGCGCGACCGGTTCGTGGAATGGTGCGAGGCCGGCGGCTACCGGATCGCGGTCGACGAAGCGGGCAGCATCTTCGCCCGGCGCGCCGGACGGGATGACAGCCTGCCGCCGGTCATGATCGGCAGCCATCTCGACACGCAGGCGGCGGGCGGGCGCTTCGACGGCATTCTGGGCGTGCTGGCGGGGCTGGAGATATTGCGCACGCTCGACGACAACGCCGTCGCCACGAAACGGCCCATAGAGGTCGTGAACTGGACCAATGAGGAGGGAGCGCGCTTTGCCCCGCCGATGGCGGCCTCGCGCGTCTTCGCCGGGCTCGCAACCGTGGAGTGGCTGCACGACCTCAAGGACGATGACGGCATCCGCTATGGCGACGAGCTCCGGCGGATCGGCTATCTGGGCGAAGCGCCGGTCGGCGGGCGGGCGCTCGATTCCTATTTCGAGCTGCATATCGAGCAGGACTCGCTGCTGGAGGAGCGGGGCGTGTCGGTGGGCGTGGTGACCGGCGGCTATTACAGCCATGCGCTCAACTGCGTCTTCCGCGGCGAGTGCGCCCATACCGGGCCGACCGAGATGAAGAAACGCCGGAATGCGATGATGGGCGCCGCCTATTTCCTGGCCGCCGTCAACGACATCGGCTGGGACTACGAGCCGGTCGGGCGCACCTCGGCCTCGCGCATGCAGCTCTGGCCGAACCGCTTCGGCATCCTGCCGGAATATGCCGAGGTGACCGTCGATATGCGCCACATGGAGCGCGCCGTTACCGACGAGATGGTCGGGAAGACGCGCGCGGCGCTGGCCCGGGCGGCAGAAAGGGCGCAGGTCGAGGCCGAAATCACCGCCGAGTGGACGTTCGGCGACGAGGCGTTCGATCCCGAATGCAGCGACCTGGTGCGGCGGGCGGCCGAGGCGCGCGGCACCTCCTGCATGGACATGCGCAGCATCGCCGGCCATGACGCCTATTACATCTCGCGCATCGCGCCGACGGCACTGGTATTCAGCCCCTGCATCGGCGGTATCACCCACAACGAGGCCGAGAACATCCCTTGGGAGCCGACCGTGGAAGCGGTCAATGTGCTGCTCGACGCCGTCCTCGCCCGCGCCGACCGCTGACCCCTGCGAGAAATCCAGAATGTCCTCCATGAAACATATCGTCGCCGCAGCCGTCCTTCTGGCTGCTACTCATGCGAACGCCCAGACGCCGGGCGGCATGGTCGAATGGCCCTATGTCGGCGGCGGGCAGGCGCAGACGAAATATTCGACCGCAGGCGACATTACGGCCGCCAATGTGGGCGAACTGGAGATCGCTTGGCAGTGGGACCCGAAAGAGGCGCCGCTCGAGCGATACGGCACCCGGCCGGGCCCGTTCCAGGCGACGCCGATCATGGTCGGCAATGTCCTCTACCTCTCGACCATGTACACGCGGGTCGTGGCCCTCGACGCGGAAACGGGCGCCGAACTGTGGAGCTTCGATCCCGGGGTTTATGAAGGCGGACCCAAGGGCGCGGGGCCGAGCGGCTTCAAGCACCGGGGCGTTGCATACTGGAGCGGCGGGGACGAGCGGCGCATCTTCCTCAACAGCCGCGACCGCCTCTACGCCATGGACGCCGCGACGGGCAGGCCGGACGCGGGCTTCGGCGAGGGCGGAAGCGTGTCCCTGACCGACGCCTTCGCCCGCCCGGTGACCCGCTTCGAGTTCGACCAGACCTCGCCGCCGGTCGTGTTCGAGGACCTGGTGATCGTGGGCAGCCGCATTCCCGACCGCCTGCAGCGCAAGTTCGACCCGCCGGGCACCGTGCAGGCCTTCGACGCGCGCACCGGCGAGCGCCGATGGGTGTTCTTCACCGTCCCGCAGTCGGCCGACGAGTTCGGCGCGGACACCTGGGAGAACGGGTCCTGGCGCTACACCGGCCACGCCAATGTGTGGGGGCTGATGTCGCTCGATGTCGAACGCGGCCTCCTCTACGTGCCGACAAGCACGCCGAGCAGCGACTACTGGGGCGGCCGCCGGCCCGGCGCGAACCTCTTCGCTGAGTCGCTGGTGTGCTTGGATGCGCGCACGGGCGAGCGGAAATGGCACTTCCAGACGGTGCATCACGGCGTGTGGGACTACGACCTGGCCGCGGCGCCGAACCTCGTGACGATAAATGTGGACGGACGCGAGATCGACGCGGTGGCGCAGGTCTCCAAGCACGGCTTCACCTATGTGTTCGACCGGGTGAAGGGCGAGCCGGTATGGCCGATCGAGGAGCGCGCGGTGGACACCGTGACGGACGTGCCGGGCGAGGCGCTCTATCCGACGCAGCCCTTTCCGACGAAGCCGCCGCCATTCGCCGCGCAGGGCGTGTCGCTGGAGGACGCGAACGACCTGACGCCGGAGATCCACGCGCTCGCGGTGGCGGAGATGAAGCGGTTCCGGCTGGGCCCGCTGTTCACGCCGCCGAGCCTTCGCGGGACCCTCCAGCGCCCGGGCGCCAGCGTCGGCGCGAACTGGGGCGGCGCGGCTTTCGACCCGGAAACGGGGCTCCTGTTCGTGCGCACATCGGAAGAGGCCGATACGAACCAGGTCTGCGTGAACGAGGGCAACGACCCGGAGGTCGATGTCGAATACAGCAACAACTGTCCCTACGGAGCCACGCTCCTCATGTTCCGGGAGGCCGACGGGCCGGGCGCCGCCGAGACTCCAGAGAGCCGGCTCGGCCCGATCCCGCTCACCAGGCCGCCCTGGGCCCATCTGGTGGCGCTCGACCTGAATGCGGGCGAGATTGCATGGAAGGCGCCGTTCGGCGAGGGCAGCCCTGAGATACGTGCACATCCGTTGCTGAACGGCGTCGAGCTGCCCGCGCGGCTCGGCACGCTGGGCAATTCCGGTCCGATCGCGACCGCGGGAGGCCTCGTCTTCGTCGGCGGCGGAGAGCCCTACCTCTATGCGTTCGACAGGGCGACGGGCGCCGAACTCTGGCGCGGCGCGACCCCGTTCAAGACCTACGGCAACCCGATGACCTACCGCGCCCGGTCCGGGCGCCAGTTCGTAGTCATCGCGACGGGCCGGGAGGCCGATGCCGCGCTCGTCGCCTTCGCCCGGCCGGAATGACCGGCTGGGCGTCGGGCTACAGGTAGTTCGAGACCTCGACGAGATTGCCGTCCGGGTCGCGGAAATAGACCGAGCGGATGGGGCCGAGCGCGCCGCTGCGCTCCGAGGGCGGGGTTTCGATCCCGACGCCGCAGGCTTCCAGATGCGCGACGACCTCCTCCAGCGGTGTTTCGGTGATGAGGCAGAAATCCTCGCCGCCGCAGCGCGGGTCGCGCGCCCGGTACCAGTCGGTGTCGTCGGGATGCAGGTTGATCTTGTGCTGCCCGAAGCGGAGCGCCTTGCGCACGACTCCGTCCTGGCCGATGCCGTCGCGCCCGAAGGCGACGACCTCCATGCCGAGCGCCCTCGCGTAGAAGTCGCAGGTGGCTTCGACGTCCTTCACCCGCATCACGAAATGGTCGAGCCGGTCGATCTTGAACATGCCTGCCTCCGCGTTCCGCGCGCTATCCCGGATTGCTCCGGAAACCATCCAGCCGGTCGCGCTCGGCCAGACCGGGGTTACGCTCGCCGGCCGGGCCGTAGCCGCCCCCGCCTCCGGTGCGGACGGTGAGGCGGTCGCCGGGGCTGAGCGGGAATTGCTGCTTCGATTTGAGCGGTATCCTCTGGCCGCCGCGCTCGACGAAGGTCTCCGCCTTCGCACCGGGGCCGCCGCCGAACAGGCCCTGGGCGGCGAAACGGAACCGGTCCCCGTAGGTCGCAAAGGTCACGCCGTCGTCGAGGATGCGGTAGATGCGCTGGAAGCCCATGCCGCCGCGCTGGCGCCCGCCGCCGCCCGAGGCCGCGCGCAGGCTGTAATCCTCGACCCGGAAGAACGGATAGTCGCTCTCCATCGCCTCGATCGGGATGTTGGAGCAGTTGGACAGCATCGAGTCCACCGCATCGCAGCCGTCATTCCCGGGGCCCGCCCCGTAGCCGCCGCCGAAGATTTCGAGATAGATGTTGTAGCCGCCGACATGCTTGTGGCTGATGCAGCTGACGGTCGTCGTGTCGAAACCGGGCGCAATCACCTTCTCCGGCACGGCGCCGGCGAGCGCGTTCATCACAGCATTCACCACCCGGTAGCTCGGCAGCAGGCGGGCCCTGACCGGCGCGGGCGGCCGCGGATTGACCAGGCAACCGTATGGCGCCGTTACGGTGATCGCGCGTTCCGCTCCTTCATTGAAGGGGATGTCGGGATCGGTCAGCACCGCCTTGATGCAGGCGATGGCGGAGGAGACCGTGGAGGCGAACGGGCTGTTCATGTTGGTGGCGACCTGCGGGGCCGTGCCGGCGAAATCCACCGCAATCGAGTCGCCGTCTATGGTCAGGCCCGCCCTTACCGGCACCGGCTCGTCGCCCGCGCCGTCATCGTCGAGCCAGGCCTCGCCGCTGTAGACGCCGTCGGGCGCCGCCCGGATGGCGGCCCGGATGCGGCGTTCCGAATAGTCGAGCATTTCGTCCATGGCCGAGAACACCGTGTCCATGCCGAACTTGCGGCAGAGCCCCTTGAGCCGCTCGCCGCCGACGGCATTGGCGGCGAACTGCGCGTTGATGTCGCCGATGGTGGCCTCGGGCATGCGCACATTGGCGCGCACCAGCCGCTCGAACGGGCCGCCGTTCCAGTCCCGCTCGACCGAGTAGCAGCTCGGCGGAAAGGTGATGCCTTCCTCGTGCACGTCGCCAGCGTCCGGATTGAGGCCGGGCGCGCCGCCGCCGAGATCGATGTGATGAACGACCGTCGCGGTAACCCCGATCAGGACGCCGTCCAGGAAGATCGGCGAAAACAGGAAGATGTCGGGCAGGTGCTGCCCGCCGGAATAGGGGTCGTTGTTGACGAGGAAATCCCCCTCCCGAAGGGTCTCCAGCGGGTGGTGCTCCAGGCAGGCGCGGAAGGTGTGCGTGACAGAGCCGAGTTGGATCGGGATGAGGTCGGCCTGGCTGACGACCCGCCCCTTGCGGTCGAGGATTGCGGCCGAGCAGTCCTGGGCTTCGCGCACCACCGGGGAATGCGCCGAGCGGACCAGCTTGATCCCCATCTCGTCGGCGGCGGCGATCAGGGCCTGGGTAATCACGGCCTGGTCCACAGGCGAGACCTTCATGGCGTTGTCTCCTTCCGCAGGACGGCATTGTCGTGTCCGTCGCGCGCGGCAGTCCAGCCCGGCGGCACGTAGATCGTTGCGCTGCCATCGTCGATCAGGAGCGGCCCGCGGGCGGCGGCCGGGCCGAGATCCGCCCGGGACAGCAGGCCGGCATCGAGCGCCTCCCCGCGTTCGGTGAGCCGCGTGCTGCCGCGCCCGCCGGCCCTGCCCGCCTGCGGGCCGGCCATTGCCGGCATCGGCGGCGGCGGCGCCCTGACCCCCACCCGGAACGACACAACCTCGACCGGGTCGCCGTGGGGCTTCGCGAACTCGAATATGCGGCGGTGCGCTTCGCCGAACAGCGAGACCAGATCCTCGGCCCCGAGCCGTTCGAGGTCCGGATCGGAGAGCGGGACCGATACCTCGAAGGCCTGTCCGAGATAGCGCATGTCCAGCACCCGGTCGAAGTCCGCCCCCGTCTCGACTCCCAGTCCGGCAAGGTAGTCGCGCGCCTCTGCCTGCAACAGTTCGACGGTATTGCGGATGTCGGCCATGTTGGCCTGCGTGACCGCGAGCCGCCGGGTCCGGGTCCGGTAATGGACATGGTCGGACAGCAGGAGGCCGGACGCGGACAGCACCCCGGCATTGGGCGGCACGATGACGGTTCCGATGGCAAGGTCCTCCGCCACTCTCGCCGCATGCAGCGGGCCGGCGCCGCCGAAGGGCACCAGCACATAGTCGCGCGGGTCGCGCCCGCGCTCGGTGGAGACGCGCTGAATGGCGCGCACGATGCTCACTTCGGCGAGGCGCACCACATTGTCGGCGATTTCCTCGACCGTGACGGCGAATCGTTCGGCCAGCGGCCCGCACACCCGCCGGGCCGCCTCTCGGTCGACCTCCATGCGGCCGCCCAGAAAGGCGTCGGGCCGGAGCGTGCCGCGGACCAGGTGCGCATCCGTTACAGTCGGCCGGTCGCCGCCGCGCCGGTAGCAGGCCGGGCCGGGCATCGCGCCGGCCGAGCCCGGGCCCGTCCTCAGCAGGCCGCCGTCATCGACCCAGGCGATCGAGCCGCCGCCGGCGCCCACCGTGACGATGTCGATGACCGGCGTCTTCACCGGCAGGCCGTCGATGCGCGTCATGGACGCCAGTTCGGGCCGGCCGTCGGCTATCAGCGCGACATCGGTGCTGGTGCCGCCCATGTCGAGCGTAATCAGGTTGCGATAGCCCGCGCCGGCAACGCTGCGCACCGCACCGACGACGCCTGCCGCGGGTCCCGAGAACAGCGCCGAGATGGCGTTGCGCGCCATCGCTTCGGCGGGCATCCGGCCGCCATTGGACTGCATGATGGAGAACCGCCCGGCGAACCCGCGCCCGGCAAGAGCGGCGGCAAACCGGTTGACATAGCCCGCCATGACCGGCTGCACATAGGCGGCAAGCGCCGTGGTCGAGGCGCGCTCATATTCCCGGAACTCCCGGGTCACATCGCTCGAGCAGGTGACCGGCAGCGACGGCGCCAGTTCGCGGATAATCCCCGCGACCGTGCGTTCGTGGTCCGGATTGGCGTAGGCATGGAGGAAACAGACAGCCGCCGCCTCGTAATGTCCGTCCGCCAGCACCCGCCTGACGAGGTCCGCGACCGCGGCGTGGTCCGGGGCCTTGATGGCCGCGCCGTCGGCCGCCATGCGCTCGTCGATCTCGACAACGTGGCGGCGGGGCACAACCGGCTCGGGCTTCCGGTAGCGGAGGTCGTAGATCGCCTCTTTATCGTGCCGCTGCAGTAGCAACAGGTCGCGTGTGCCCTTCGTGACGAAAAGGCAGACAGCCGCGCCCTTGCGTTCGAGCACGGCGTTGGTCGCCACCGTCGAGCCGTGGACGAGCTCCTCGATCCCTGCCGGGTCTAGGCCCGCGGCTTCGATGGCGTTCATGGCGCCCAGATCGGGACTCGCCGGCGTGCTCGGCACCTTCGCCGTGCGCAGCGACTCCCTGTCCACCGCCACCAGGTCGGTGAAGGTTCCCCCAACTTCGATGCCGACGCGCATGCCTGTTCCCGGTCTCCGGCGCCCCCTGCTAAAGTGCATTCGCAAACGCGGGAATGGAAGACAGGGCGTGAAGGCCAGGGAGAAGGCCGGGCCCGGCGGCGAGCTCGGTCCGATGGGCGATTTCCGCCGCGGCATCGGCTGTCGCGCCATCGTCGTTGCCGTCGGGACGGCGATGGAGAAACGCTGCGGTGGCTGAGTCTCCGGAAGCTGTCGGGCGGCCCCTGCCGCGCAGTGGTGCACGACGGCTCGCCTTCGGGCGCGGGAAATACACCGACGACCTTCGCTTTCCGGGCCTGCTCCATCTCGCCTTCGTCAGAAGCCCCCACGCGCACGCCCGTATCGTGAAGATCGACCCCGCGCCGGCGCTCGCCGCCGTACCGAACGCGCGGGTGTTCACCGGCGCGGACATTGCCCGGGTCTGCGGCCCCTGGCGGGGGAAGGTCGATAACCTGCCAACGCTGGTGTCGCCGCCGCAGCATGTCGTTGCGGTGGACCGCGTCGCCTGGCAGGGCGAGCCCGTCGCGGCGGTCACAGCCTCCAGCCGCGCCGAAGCCGAGGACGCGGCAGCGGAGGTCGTCGTCGGCTGGGAACCGCTGCCGGTCGCGGCCGTTCGCGACCGCACGCTCGACGCGGACGCCACGCCGGTCCATCCGGACCTCGGCACCAATCTGAGCTATGCCACTGCGATCCGGGCCGGAGACCCGGACGCCGCGCTTGCCGAAGCGGCGCACACGGTCGAGGGCCGTTTTTCCTTCGCGCGCCACACGGGCGTGCCGCTCGAACCGAGGGCCGTGATCGCCGACTACGATCCGGGCGAGGGGACGCTGACCGTACACGGGAGCCACCAGGCGCCGTGGCACCAGCAGGATACGCTGTCGCGCCATCTGGGCATCCCCGAGCATCTCGTCCGCGTCGTGACGCCCGACATCGGCGGCGGGTTCGGCATCAAGCTGCACATCTACGGCGAGGAGATTGCGGTATCGGCCGTCGCCAGGATCCTCGGGCGGCCGGTCAAGTATGTCGCCGACCGCATGGAGTCGTTCGTCAGCGACGTCCAGGCCCGCGACCAGTCGGTGAACGCGTGCATGGGCGTGGACGGGAGCGGCGGCATCCGGGGCCTTTCCGTGGATGCGCTCTCCTCGTTCGGCGCCTATGCCGCCTACGGGCGCCCGCCGATCAACGAAGGCATGATGACGATCATGATGACGGGCGGGCCATACGCGAACGAGCATTATGAGGGCCGGCTCCGCGTCGCCTTCCAGAACAAGCCGCCCTCGGGCATGTACCGTGCGGTCGGCCAGCCCATCGCCTGCGCGGTCACCGAGCAGCTTGTCGACTGGGCGGCCCATGCCGCCGGCGTCGACCCGGTGGAAATGCGGCGGCGAAATTACTGGAGCGACGACGCCTGTCCGCTCAGGACCCCGGGCGGAATCGGGATCGGCCGGCTCAGCCTCGGCCGTTGCCTCGACAGGCTGGTCGCAATGATGGACTACGGTGCGCTCCGCGCCGAGCAGGCGGCGCTGCGCCGAAGCGGGGTCCATCGGGGGATCGGGGTTGCCACCTTTTTGGAAATGACCTCCATCGGCCCGGAGCGTTACGGTCCCGCCGGCGCCCGTGTCAGCACCCAGGACGGTGCGACGGTGCGCCTCGAACCCTCGGGCGGGGTGCGCTGTGTCACCTCCGTCATCGAGATCGGGCAGGGAACGCATGCGACGCTCGCGCAGATCGTTGCCGACTGCCTCGGCGTCGCGCCACAGGACGTCGCCGTGGTGGGCGGGGATACCTCCCTCACCCCCTATGGCGGCGGCGCCTGGGCCTCGCGCGGGCTGACCATCGGTGGCGAGGCGGTATGGCGGGCGGCGCAGGGCTTGCGGCGGAACGTCCTCGAGCTCGCCGGGTCGATCCTCCAGGTCGATCCCGCCCATCTCGACCTCGCGGGCGGGGCGGTCTGCGACCGTGCAACGGGGGAGGCCCGGATAACCCTCGCGGAGATCGGCCGCATCGGTCATTTCCGCCACGACACGCTGCCGCCGGGGGTGCAGCCGGAGCTCGCCGTCACCCGCCACTATGTCCCCGATGCCGTCCCCTTCGCGCTTGCCAACGGGGTGCAGGGTTCGTCGCTGGAGGTCGATGCGGAAACCGGCGAGGTGCGGCTGCTCGATCACTGGGTCGTCGAGGATTGCGGGCGCATCGTCAACCCGCTGCTGGTCGAGGAGCAGATCAGGGGCGGCGTCGTCCAGGGCATCGGCGGGGCGCTGTTCGAGGAATGCCGCTACGACGGGGAAGGGCAGATGCTGAACGCGAGCTTCGCCGACTATCTGGTTCCCATGGCGGCGGAAATGCCGGACATCCATGTCGGCCATGTCGAAACCCCGCTGGAGGGCACGGCGCTCGGCACCAAGGGCGCGGGCGAAGCGGGGACGGTCGGGGCGCCGGCGGCTGTCCTGCTGGCGGTCAATGACGCCCTCAGACCCTTGGGCGCGCAGGTCAGCAGCCTTCCGATCACGCCGGAGTCGATCCTGCGCGCGATCGCCGCTGGCGGCGCCTGACGGGCCGCCAGGGGATTGCGATGGCGGAAGTCCAGAGGCCCGTTCGCTTCCTGTCCAGCGCCGACCTCGACACGCTCGGCCTCGGAATGGGTGAGATCATCGACATCCTGGAAGGGGCGTTCCGGGCGAAGGCGGCGGGCGAAGTGACGATGCCGCCCAAGATCTTCTTCCACCGCGGCGGTCCGCGCTTTTACAGTTCGATGGTCTGCGCAAGCCCGGCGCTCGGCTATGCCGGCTGCAAGTGGCAGAGCGGCGATCCGGCCAACCCGGATATCGGCCTCCCCTACATCCAGGGCCTCTACATCCTGACCGAGGACGCCACGGGCCGGATGTGCGCCGTCATGGATGCGGAGTGGATCACCGGCCGGCGCACCGCTGCCGCATCCGGGTTGGTCGTCCGGCATCTGGCGAAGGACAGCGACCGCACCCTCGGCATCCTGGGATGCGGGTTGCAGGCGCGCGCGCATCTGGAGGCGGTCCATGCCGTCCGGCCGCAATTCGGCGAATGCCTTTGCTACGACATCGTTCCGGAACGCCAGGACCGGTTCGTTGCGGAGATGGCCGGTAATTTCGGCTTCGGGTCCATCGTGGGGATGAACAGCCCGCAAGAGGTGGCCCGGAACAGCGACGTGTTGGTGACGGGCGGTCCGATCCAGAAAGATCGCAGGCCGGTCATCCTGTCCGACTGGATCGGTGCGGGTACGCTGGTCGTCACCATCGACTATGACAGCTATGTCACCGACGAGGCGATCCGGGCGATGAACCTCGTGCTTACCGACGACTACGGGCAGATCGAGGATGCGCGGCGCAACGAGGGCAAGTTCCCAGCCGTGGACCGCGTGGACTCCACGGTTGCGGACCTCGTGGCGCATGGCAAGGGCGCCAGAACCTCCGACAGGCAGCGGATACTGGTGTTCAACCTCGGCATTGCGCTAGAGGACCTGGCGACGGCGGTCGAGGCCCTGAACCGGGCCGAGCGGAGCGGTGTCGGAACGATGCTCCCCGGTCCGGGAGGTTAACGAACCGGAGGCTTACGGACCCGTCCAGTCGAACGGGATGTGCTTGGCGGAGTTCACGTCCCAGGAAAACCGGAAGCCGAACGCATCGACGTTGCACACGGTTGCCTTCCCCCAGGTGACGAGTTGCGGTCCCGGTCCGGTCTCTGAGCCCGGCGCATTGGCAAGCCGTGGATATTCGCCCGGATTGCTGGTCGGTCCGGTAAGCGCCTCCGCCCATGCCGTGACTTTGCCGGCAATATCGACGCCCCAGCGCGACTGGTTGGGCGTGATCTCGAAGGAAATTGCCGCCCGCTCGACCCCGCGCAGCTTGCGGCCCTCGGTGAAGAGCGCGGCCACCTTGCCGGGGAAGCCGCCGGCCCGCCCGCCGATGATGGCCGTCAGGGCCTCGGCCTGGGCGTCGTCCGCGCGGTCGTCGATGAAGAGGCCTGCCTCGCCCTCGGCCTTGCCCGCCCACAGATCGCCTTCCCAGCGGCCGACCCGCACGAAGGCGCGGTCATCGAGGACCGTGTCCCCGTAATGCCCGCGTTTGACGTGCCAGAAGAGGACCGACTCGCAGAAATTGTTGTCCGGCGCCTGCGCGAAGGTGCAGGGGCAGGCGACAGCGCAACTGCAATTGTCGAACCAGTCCCCCACGATGTGCCAACTGGGCGTATCCGGCATGAAAACCTCCCCGGCCGCTGCAATCTCGTCGCCGATGGTACGGGATTGCGGGCGAAGGGCACAACAGGTTTCAGGGCACGATCCATTCCAACTGAAACGACTGCCTTTGCCGGATAGCCGGGGCCTTGACCTCATCCATCGCCCCGGACCCCGATCGGGGCCAATCCCGATCGGCTCGGTCCGGGGCAAAACCGGGAGATGGACCCCGGCTGGCGCGGCTTGCCGCTTTCGGACCGGTAGCGGAAAGCAGGCGCTTTCTTCGGAACGCCGTATTACCCTACAGCATGAATTTACCGAACGATTGCATATGGTTGCGAGTGTTTTTCGGGCCATTCGGCAGGTAAAATCAGCAGCAGACAACACATGCCGGGAATTCGGAACATGCTCCGCAGCGGACGGGATTCGGACAACTGCCGTTCGATGGAGGAACCGGCCGGGGAGCACAGACACGAAGGAGACAGAAACAAAATGCCTCCCAGCATCGCTTTCGAGACGACCGAAACCCTGACTGCAACGGTCCGCAACGATATGTCCGAACTCGGCCCTTTGGCGAAGGCCCTCGGCGAATTCGGCTTGCGAAACAATGTTCCGGCCGATGCGATTTACAA
>JAJECZ010000553.1 GCA_022821735.1 Alphaproteobacteria bacterium
GCGGACGCCGGCCCGCGCCGCTCCGATTGACAGCGCCCCTGTCCGGGACTAGGGAGACCGGAGCCTTTCGTTGCGCGTGGGACAGGCTTCTTCCATGGCATCCGACAACCGGCCGCTGTCGCCGCATATCCAGATTTACCGCCCGCAACTCACCTCCGTGCTCTCCATCCTCCATCGCGGGGCCGGGATCGCGTTGGGCGCGGGCGCGGCATTCTTTACCTTTTGGCTGCTGGCGGCTGCCTCGGGGCCGGAGGTATTCCGGTGCGCGCAGGAGTTCTTCGGCTCCGTCCTCGGCATCGTCGTGCTGGCGGGCTTCTCCTTCGCGCTGTTCTACCATCTCTGCAACGGTATCAGGCACTTGTTCTGGGATGCGGGCATAGGGCTGGAGCTGGAGCAGGCGTACCGGTCCGGCTGGGCGGTCGTTGCGGCTGCCGTCCTGCTGACGGCGGGCGCCTGGGCCTGGGCGTTCGCGGGCTGAGGGGGGAGGCGGGACCATGGAATTCAGGACCTCCGCCAAGACCGTGCGCGGCCTCGGCTCTGCGCGGGAAGGCGCCGCCCACTGGTGGGCGCAGCGCATGACCGCGCTTGCGCTCGTGCCGCTCTGTCTCTGGTTCGTCGTCTCGGTCTGCCGGCTCGCAGGGGCGGACCACGGCGATTTTACCGAGTGGCTGTCCTCGCCCTTCAACGCCGTTGCGATGCTGCTGCTCATCGTGGCCGGCTTCCACCATGCCGCGCTCGGCGCCCAGGTGGTGCTGGAGGACTATATCGGCCATGAAGGCTGGCGAACCGCGACCGTCGTGGCCGTCAAGGGCGTGTGTTGGGCGCTGGTTGCCGCCTGCGCCTTCGCCACACTCAAGATCGCTCTCGGAGGCTGAGGGCCGCACATGACCGCCAATGGCAAACCCGCATACGAGGTGACCGACCACAGCTACGACGTCGTCGTCGTCGGAGGCGGCGGGTCGGGCTTGCGCGCGACGCTCGGATGCGTCCAGGCCGGGCTGAAGACCGCTTGCGTCACCAAGGTGTTCCCGACCCGCAGCCACACCGTCGCCGCGCAGGGCGGCATTGCCGCCAGCCTCGCAAACATGAGCGAGGATGACTGGCGCTGGCACATGTACGACACGGTGAAGGGCGCCGACTGGCTCGGCGACCAGGACGCCATCGAATATATGTGCCGCAACGCCGTGCCGGCGGTGATCGAGCTTGAACATTTCGGCATGCCGTTCTCGCGCACGCCGGAAGGCAGGATCTACCAGCGGCCCTTCGGCGGCCACATGAAGAACTGGGGCGAGAGTCCCGCACAGCGCGCCTGCGCCGCCGCCGACCGGACGGGCCATGCGCTGCTGCACACGCTTTACCAGCAGAGCCTGCGCCACTCGGCGGAGTTCTTCGTCGAGTATTTCGCGCTCGACCTCGTCATGGGGCCGGAGGGCGACTGCCGGGGCGTCGTCGCCTGGAACCTTGACGACGGCACGATCCACTGCTTCCGGGCGAAGCTGGTAATCCTGGCGACCGGCGGCTACGGGCGCTCCTATTTCTCCTGCACCTCGGCCCATACCTGCACGGGCGACGGCAACGGCATGGTCGCGCGCGCGGGCCTGCCGAATCAGGACATGGAGTTCGTGCAGTTCCACCCGACGGGGATTTACGGCGCCGGCTGCCTCATCACCGAGGGCGCGCGCGGCGAGGGCGGCTATCTCACCAACTCCGAGGGCGAGCGCTTCATGGAGCGCTATGCGCCGACGGCGCGCGACCTCGCCTCGCGCGATGTCGTCTCGCGCTCCATGACCGTCGAAATCCTGGAAGGCCGCGGCGTCGGCGCGGGCAACGACCATATCTTCCTGCATCTGGAGCATCTGGGCGGCGACGTGCTCCAGCGCCGCCTGCCGGGCATCACCGAGACGGCGCGTATCTTCGCCGGCGTCGATGCCTCCCGGGAGCCGATCCCGGTGCTGCCGACGGTCCACTACAATATGGGCGGCGTTCCCACCAACTATCACGGCGAGGTGCTGAGCCCGACCGCCGACGACCCGGACCGGGTCGTGCCGGGGCTGATGGCCGTCGGCGAATGCGCGTCCGTCTCCGTGCACGGCGCGAACCGGCTCGGCTGCAACTCGCTGCTCGACCTTGTCGTGTTCGGGCGCGCGGCGGGCCTGCGCGCGGCCGAGACGGTGGACGGCCCGGGCGCCGTGCCGGATGCGCCGGCGGATGCGGCCGAACGCCCGCTCGCCAGGCTCGACCGCCTGCGGCACGCCTCCGGCTCGCTGATGACGGGAGAGATTCGCGACGGCATGCAGCGCATCATGCAGAACAACGCCGCCGTGTTCCGGGACGCCGAGGTGCTGGGGGAGGGCTGCCGCCAGATGGACCAGTCCGCCGCCAGCCTCGCCGATATCAAGCTCTCCGACCGCTCGATGATCTGGAACTCCGACCTTGTCGAAGCGCTGGAACTCGAAAACCTCATGATCTGTTCCATGTCCACCATGTTCTCGGCCGAAGCGCGCAAGGAGAGCCGGGGCGCGCATGCCCGCGAGGACCTGCCGGACCGGGACGACGAAAACTGGATGGTCCACACGCTCGCCTGCTGCGACGAAGACCTGAAGGTCTCGCTCTCCTACCGTCCGGTGCACGACTACACCCTGACCGGCGAGGTGGACTACATCCCGCCCGTCGAGCG